>CAZPUW010000369.1:0-3439 GCA_964589795.1 uncultured bacterium | reverse complement strand
CAACGAACCCACAAATCCAAAACCTTGAATCATTAAGAAAAATGCAATCAAACCACCGGTAGTCATTTGCAATTCTTGGTCTCCGAAAATCGCCGCCATCATGATCACAGTTTGAACACCGTTGTTGAAGAAAAAGAATGCCGCGAGAAAAATCAATAAATCGGGAAACCGTCTCGCTGTCCGCATGGTGTTCATCAATCGCTGCCATGATTCGGTGAACAATTGTCGAACAGGAACCTTAATCCCGGTTCTTGGCTCTTTCACCCAAAGTACCAACGGTATCGAAAAAAGTACCCACCAAATCGCAACTGTAAGAAACACGACTTGTATTCGTACCGGCTCTATCCCTAACCAAGCAGGTGGTTGCAACATCAACAGATTGATGAGGAGAAGCAATCCTCCACCGACATAACCGAACGACCAGCCAAAGCCGCTGACCCACCCTACTTCTTCCGGTTTCGCCAAATCTTTCAACATCGCGTCGTAGTATGATAGCCCTGCACTAAAGCCAATATTGGCAATGCCGAACATAATGCCGCCATACAACCACATCCCTTTATCGATGTAGTACAACAACCCCGAACCAACCACACCGACTATAGTCGAAAGTATCAGAAATAATTTTTTCCGTTGTGCCTCATCCGCCATCGCACCGGTTATCGGAGCGATGAACATGACAAACAGAGTAGAGATAGAAACAAAATAAGTGAAGAGGGTTGCGCCCGGTATCTGCAATTTCGAACCAAAGAAATCGACTGCAACACCGGCTTTTCCACTGGCAATCTCGCCCGCATAGTACCGGTTGAAAATTACCGCGAGTATAGTTGTGGCAAAGCCGTGGTTGGCTACATCGTATAACGACCATCCCCACACATCCAAGCGTTTGTGGGGAGGTCGCTGAACGTAATCTGGCAGGTTATCGGATATATTCGATCCGGTGAGTGCGTTGTTCAACGGGTGTTTCAATATGAATGAAATAAAGCCCTGAGGGTAATCCCGTAAACCAATTGCCTAATGAAATTTCGTTGGTACCCGGTGAATATAGCTTGCCGGATTGAGCAATTTTTCTTCCTAATGTATTGTACATGGTCAAGTGAACTATACCACTCGTTGGTAACGAGAAACGAACTTTCGTATTCGAGTTGAATGGGTTTGGGTAAACACTACTCATTTTATAAGTATTCGGTACGTGATCGCTGGCGGATTCGGTCGTAGTTACAAGCGTACAAATCACTCGAAAGGTGTCCGCAGTTCCGGGAATTTGTACAATCATACCTGCAACACCAGTGCCGACCGTTGTATCTGCATAAATATCCAATGTTAAGCTGTCAGCGCTGTTTGCCGCGATGTCATATGAGATGGAATCAATGAACGAAGGATAACATGCCGACCCGGTACACATGCTGACGTCCCATGTATTTGGAACATCGATTGCATAATGAGAAATAAGAACCGTTTGCGTCTCGCTCGTAAGGTTTCGGACATCCATTACAAATTGAGCAGTGTATTCAGGTGCGTGAACCATGTATGTGCGGCGTGGTGTAAAGCTGATGAGCTGGGCAAACGCTGACCCGCTTAAAATCGCAAGCAAAATGAAGATGGTAAGATACCTTGTCATCGAGGATGAAACCCTTAACGCATGGAAACCGCGCATGATAAACTCCTTATCCAAATCTCCCCCCAATAGGGAGTCACTAATCAATACAAAATACGAATTAAACGACTAAAAGTAAAGAATTTGTAGCGAATTACTTTGCTTTATGGTAAGTGAGATGTAATCAAAGTCCGAAGCTGTGCTTCTGACACTTGGCCAGAATTCGAGATAATTGCACCCGTTGTATCAACCAAGATATTTACTGGAAAACCATTATAACTCGGTGGAACGACGCTGGACCAAAAACTGTGGTTTGAATCGATAACGACCGGGAAGCTAATACCCACCTCATGGACTGCCTGCAACATACTATTGTAAGATTCTTGAGCCGGTTGGGGAGTCGTCAACGCAACAAAGCGAACACCCCGCGGAGCGAATTCTCTAAACAATCTGTCAAAAAACGGTAACTCCGCACGGCAGGGAACACAAGTAGTAAACCAGCAAGTATAAACGACCAAGTGACCACGATATTGGTTCGTATTCAAGCTGTCGCGGTTGATTGAATCCGGATCGATAAGGCGGCGAGTAAATTCAGGAAGAAGATTGCTGACCGATTGTCCGATGGTGTTTTGTTCAAGTCCGAATGATACAGTAACGGTATCTCCCGGTGTCACAGTTGGATTTTGCAAAGACGGCGAAACTGTGCGGTAACCGCTTAATACCACGGAAACCGCTTCCAATCCCACTGATGCCGTGAATGTCGCTGGTGTTGTAACGACTTGTCCTTGATTGTCGGTCAGGTACTCTTCGTTCAATAAAATTTTTGCACCTGATGGTTCCGATGTCACTGTCAGCGATCCTGTTTGCGCCAAATTAAGTGTTCTGGTTGTTTTGACAGTATCGCCAACAGTCACTGTTATAACATCGGTATCAACTTTGAAATGACGAAGTTGCAACGTCATTTGATACGTGCCCGCGGCTAACGGACCTATGTATGCAGGTGTTGTTTGTGACTGGGGGACGTCATTCAGATAAATTTTCGCACCGGTTAAAGGCATCCCTGCAGAATCAGAAGTAGCAACATACAATAACCCGCGTGGAGAAGGAGTCGACTCCTGAATTTGGCAACCGAACAGGAAAAGAAGAGATAAACCGAGTAAGCTTAGTAAGCTGAGTAACAACCGCATGATACAAATTCCTTTAATAAGCTCCACTAATATGCATTACGTGAGTATAACATCCTAAAGTAAGGCAATTACCTGCTTGAAACGAGCGGCATCAAGAGAAAGAATTTTATTTAGATTGATTGTCGAAATAATTGACACTTTTTTCCCATCGGTGTATGTGCCGGGTCACAATTTATCGAGTTTTGGTTTGCGCAGGATTTGTTTTTTTGTTATAATCGAAATATATCATAGATGAAAAAGTTCCGAGAAAACAAAGCCAAAGAATGAATACATCCAACTCGAACAAGACCATCACCCGTCAGTGGTTGCCCTACTATCTTATCGCGAGTCTCTATTCCACTTTACTGACGTCTCCTTTAGTCCTTGGTGGACTCAATATGCCGGTCGAAAAGCCCGGCTTTGTTCGTCATGTCGTTACCGGCATTATTATTTCATTACTTATAATGATAGCGTTGGACACGCTCTTTACGTGGCACTATCTATTCCGTAAGAAGTGGCATGAACTAAATAAAGACGTATTCAAGAGTTTCCCGACGTTTACCATTTACCGCTCTCTTTCGGTACACTGGCTCGGATTCAGTATTCCCCTTTCGTTTTTTTGGACAAGTGCCTATAAAGCCGCTGGCGTTCAGATATCTTCGGTAGAACTGATTTACTA
>CAZPUW010000368.1:0-3441 GCA_964589795.1 uncultured bacterium | reverse complement strand
TTGGTAATAGGCATCGGATTTGACTTTCTTGTCCGTACTCCGCGCCGCTTCCTCGAGCCACGACATCGCCTCATTGTTCCGGCCTAAATTTTCGTATGCCGTACCGATGTCGAACGGGATTTCAAACCTATCCTTTCGTTTATCACGCGCTTGTAAGTATTTCTCCAGCGCATCTGCCCGTTTCGCTGAATCGGGGCTGTACATCAGTTTATTCGCTTCATTAACCAACACCCGAGAAGATGCGGAAAAAGCAGGGATTGCAACCGTTATCATACAGGATACGGTAATCAGTTTAAGCGATAATGATAATCGAAAGCGGCTCATCAAGGCCTTCCTTTATGCCAACCCGGTTCCGATTTCCGGTCGAGTAATTGTCTCCATTGTTCCTTATTATATCGACGCGCAAGAGGCAATGTCCGTTCCAAAAGCAAGCAAAGTAATCCCAGCGCAACAAACCAAAGACCGCGGCTCATATATTCAGTTACGACTTTTTCTCCGATTTTGCGTTTGTCCAATTGTGAAACGCCATTCAGGATCGCTGTTATATCACCGTCATCGCCCCGCCACCGCAGGTATTGCCCGCCGGTCTGCACAGCAGAGGGACGCAATTCCCCTTCTGTCAGCTTGGTGATGACCATATTCCCTTCATTATCCGTCTTGAATTGACCGCGACGGTTCTTGATGGGGATAGGGCCACCTTGTGCTGTACCAACACCAAGTACATAAAGCCGCGCTCCGGTTTTCTGGATGGCTTTCACGCCATCTATCAATCCACCCTCATGGTCCTCACCATCGGTAAGGAGGACAACACCGCGGTCACGCGCCGGATCCCCCTCAAATTGTTGCGCCGCCAGCACCATCGCGCCACCGATATCGGTTCCACCACCGGGCAAGACGTCGGTATCAACTGCCTCCAGCCATGTGCGTATTATCGAAGCGTCGATAGTCAGCGGGATTTGGAGATACGGTCGGCTGGAAACGAAAACCAAGGAAACCCGGTCATTCGATAACCGGTCGAGTAAGCGATTGACTTTCCGCTTCGCTAAATCGAGTCGGCTGGGGGACACATCAACTGCATCCATCGACTTGGAAATATCGAGGACAATGACAATATCAGCACCTTTTCGCTCAACTGTCTCGACTTTTGTACCAATTCGGGGGTCTGCCCAACCGATTAACAAGAAAAACAGTGCGGCGGACAACAAAAACCATTCCCATCCGGTTTTTCGTTCGATCCAGCCGGGGGTCAACCGGGAAATACCCGTGACACGTCGCGCCAATTTTACTTTCGCGCGGGCATGCATGAACGCCCCAAGGATACCAATAAGTATCGGAACCCAAAGGAAATAAAGCGGATAATCTAACCCAAACTGTAACATTATTTCTACCTATTTTAGTAAGCGGAACGATACACCGTTAACCGCAAAGTAAGCTCAGTAAGTAAGAAAAATATTGCGATTATGACAAGCCAGTTAAACTTGTCGTCAATCCGACGCCACTTAACACCTTCAATTTTGTACTTTTCCAACTGGTCAATTTTCGCATAGATGTTCTTCAAAGTCGTTAAATCAGTTGCCCGGTTATACGTACCACCGGTTTCATCGGCGATTTTCTTAAGCAATGCCTCGTCAATTTCCACCGGAACCATCTGCATCTGGGTTCCGAATGGCGTTGGTACTGGATAAGGAGCCATTCCTTCCTTGCCAACTCCGACCGTATAGACCTTCACGTGCATTTGTCGCGCTTTGTCCGCGGCTTCCAATGGTGGAATCGCCATTTGATTGTTCACACCATCTGTCATGAGGATCACAACCTTAGAAGGCGCTTTACTGGCTTCGAGCCGTGCGAGCGCCAACGCCAACCCTGCACCAATCGCGGTACCATCTTCTTCCAACTCACGTGTCTTCGTAAGTTGAACCATTTTCTTTAATACGGCATGGTCAGTTGTCAATGGACATTGAGTATAAGCCTCTTTCGAGAAGGCAACCATACCAATACGGTCATTCGGACGACCGTCGATAAATTGCGTAGCGGCTTGCTTCGCGGCATCGAGACGGTTTAACGGCGAGAAGTCGAGGGACATCATCGAACCGGAAATATCGAGGGCAATCATAATATCCACCCCTTCCGTTTCCGCCCGTTCGCCACCTGAAACACTTTGTGGCCTTGCTATCGCCAACACCAGTCCTGCTATTGCCAAAGTCCGCAGCAAAAGTAGGATTCTACGGCCACCATCGGCGTTTCCGACCAACCGTTGGATAGGAAAGAACGAAGGTACGCGCGTTGCCGGTTCACGGTAACGGCCAATACGCCATTCATACCACAACCATGCGGCGACTATGACAAAGATGAAGAATGCTTCCGAGTTCGCCCACTGCAACGTCACGGCTGGGTCTCCCCACCTTCTTTGGAATCACGGATATCATCCAATAAGGTGCGCTTCGGTGTTGTTTGAGTTGGTGGTTCCACCTCCGGTAAAGTGATGAGCGATGGTTCCATTGGAACTGAATGGGTCGGTGGTACCGCGATAACAACTTTCGCTTTATGCGCGGCTCGTTCCTTGTCAAGTGCGGCTTGCAAAGCGTCTTGCGTCTGTTGCCAGCGGATACCCCACGTTCCGACTAACTGCTCCCCTTCTTTGACGGCTTCCTGACATCGGTTCGCTGCTATTTCACCACGGGCGAACTTCACTTCATCCGCAATGGAAAGGAGTGCGATAAACAACCGGTGTTCGTTTTCACCGAGTATGGTTATAACTTCACGCTCGCGCAAATCGGATGTGGTCTTCTCGCGGGCATCATACCCGAACCGGTTGTCGATATATACCTTTAGGCAATCGACTAAATCAGTCTGGAAATCTTTTAATTCGCCAAGTTGCCATTTCGCTTCCGCCCGAATTTCGGATAGCCGTGCGAATGCTACCTTTTCCGGCGAGGGTGGTGGTGGCGGGGGTGGCGGTGGCAACAGCGATTTGCGGTATGCGCGGTACTTGATAATACCGTACACCAGTGCAGCAAGGAAAATCGGTGTACCAATCCAGAACAACCATTCCCAGACCGAAGGTGGAATTTTTTTGACCGGCTTATCCGGTTTGAGCAGGGTGTCTATCCCTTGTCCATTCTGCGATTTGAGTGTCGAGTGTATCGAAATCGGAATACTGGTCGTTTTGCATTTGGTGGTGTCGCTACCGCGTATCGCATAAATATCGAATGCCGGAACTCTGTAATTGCCGGTATCAATGACCGCGAACACACCCGTCCATGTGGCATCCGAGCCCTTCGACTGCATCGGAAAGCTTTGCAAGAGTACGATGGGGTTTTCCCAACCAACGCCACCCCAGGGGCCAACTAATGTGGCATTCTGCGGGATGTCACTCAAATCGATTCGGATAGTCAAGCTTTCCGCAACGGCGGTAGATGTCTTGCTGACACGGGCGGAAGC
>CAZPUW010000367.1:0-3477 GCA_964589795.1 uncultured bacterium | reverse complement strand
TCTAAACGCAACAACTACACAGGATACGTTTGCAAATAATATCTTAATCAACCAACGCTCTGGTGGTACATCTCCAACTTATTACAACACCTGCTTCTATAACCAGAATGCCTATAGTACTTCCTTATTTGCATATAGCGACCACAACCTGTTTACTACGGTGGATGAATCTCCCAACGACAACCACTATGTGGCACGTTATGCTACGAATACTTACAATACACTTCTGGATTTGCGCCAACTCGCCGGATACAACTGGGATGTGAATTCAAGTTCGATCCCACCCACATTTGTCGGTGTACCTAACCTCCATATAAATACTTCCGCACCTACACCAGTTGAAAGCGCGGGAATATATTTCGCAACTGTACCACGCGATTTCGACAGTGATGTTCGAAATACATCGACACCGGACATTGGATGCGATGAAGGAAATTTTGTTACTGCCGGGGATTTAATTCATCCCAATATCAACTTCACATTTTTACGAACTTGGGATACGAATTCCGCCCGCGTGTTCTCCGCTTACATCACTGACAATGTCGGTGTGGCAGCCGGTACCAACCGCCCCCGGGTATATTATAAGCGGTCAACTGATGCCAATTGGTCGTTTGCCGCTTCCGATTCATCCTATGACTCAACTTATTTCTTCACGATACCCGGATATTCGATTGGTACCAGAATAAATTATTATCTCGCCGCTCAAGATACATCCAGCAATGTTGTCACTTATCCGTTTGGAGGAAGCGGTGCTAACCCACCCGGAGCTACAGCACCACCAACGTATCTAACCTATTTAATACAAACGTTACTGAATGGTATAAAAACCATTGGCGGTACAAATCCGGACTATTTAACGATTCAAGCCGCTATCGATGCGTTGAATGCCGCCGGAACCGATACGGGAGTTACATTTCTTATTCGCGGCGGTACTTACACGGAAAGTCCCGATTCGATCACAGTCGCGGCTCAATCTGCACAAACGGCACCAGTACTTTTCAAGCCCGCCGATACGCTGGGTATTACTATCAACGTAACCGGAACGGCTCAGTTTCCTTATGCTTACAAAATATTCAATGCAAGTTATGTAACGTTTGACGGCGGTTTGATGGATTATCCCGGGAGGAGATTCATTACGGTGAATGCAACCGGGGCAACCGGGTATTATGGTTTCTGGTTAGCTAACGGCAGCAGTTATTGCTGTATCAAAAATTGTATCATCACAACGACGGCCAATAATACCGGGCTGTTTGAGCCAATTCGTGCCTACAATAATAACCTTCAAACGGGTGGTAATTGCAATTACGATTCTCTTATTAACAACCAAATTGTTGGTGGCTTCTTTGGAATTTACTTAAATGGATTGTATCCGTCTTCGGCGTGGACTAACTGGTATATCGTGAATAATCAAATCGAGGATTTTTACGAATACGGTATTTACTTCAGTTATATAGCTAATTCGATTTTTAAGAAAAATGAAATATTCCGAACGGCAGCCAGCGCTTCAACTTACTCTTACGGTTTCTACAGCACTTCGTCCCAAAGCACCGACGATATTTTCGACTCAAATTGGTTGCACGATTTAACTCCACCGAACAATGGAAACGTTTATGCGATGTACTTGTACTATGGTACAAACAAGCTAATAACGAACAATATGGTCGATGTAAGTCCGGTGGGCGGGGGTTATACAATTGGCATTGAAGTCGGTGCCGATCAATCGACTATCATCGGTAATACGGTACACATCGGCGGTACCGCGAGTGCAACGGGAAATTCGATGGCGTTATATATCGGAGTATCTACAACGTCAGATTCGATCGCCAACAACATATTAATCAACGAACGAACCGGTAATAATACAGGAACTTACTATAACACGTGTTTATACCTCCCGGGTTCTTTTTCCTCCACTTCATTTGCTTACAGTGACTATAACATTCTAACAAATGTAGTCGAAAATGAAGGCGATAATTGCGATGCGGCATGGTTTGGGGCGGATCACTACAACTCGCTTACAGCTTTGCGGCAAGCCCTCATTTATAATTGGGATGTGCATTCGTTGCCCTATCCCGTTACGTTTGTCGGTATTCCCGATTTACATATCAGTTCAGCAGTCGGTACACCGGTTGAAAGTGCTGGCCATCCATTCACAAATGATTTGCGAGATTTCGACGGCCAGTTACGAAATGCAACCACTCCGGACATCGGTTGTGATGAAGGTAATTTCCGAATGATGGCGTTTGGTACAATTAGCGGTGTCGTCCGCGATTCTACACCATCTGTTGCTCCGATTGCTGGTGCAATTATCCATGCTGGCCGTTATATCGATTCGACAGATGCCAACGGAGCATTTACAATGTCGGTACTTGCCGGAACATATAACTTGCGTTATTCCGCCGATTTCCATGCATCAGATTCAACGACAGTAATTGTTGATTCTGCACAAACCGATACTTTGACAATCTGGATGTATCATCCCGGGATTAGTACAGACCCGACTTCGATAGAAATTCTATCAGGCCCGGGACAAATGCACTCAACTACATTAACAATAACCAACGCGGGTAACGCGGATTTACATTGGCATGGCGAAGCAACCAGTGAACCACATGGTTTTGACCGGAATCATCGAATTGGAAATGGTAGTGCGGTTTCGCCTATCCAATTAAATGTTATTGACAGCAGGACGCGCAACTCGTTACCGAAAGTTGTAAAATCTGTAAGCAAATCAAACGCCCTAACTTTACACATACCCAATAAAGCTAACACCCGACTGCCGGTTCATCCAATGTCGGTTGATGAGCTCGATTCGATGGGTGGCCCGGATTCATCGGGTTATCGTTTTTACGATTCCAACGCACCCAATGGCCCTACTTTTGATTGGATCGAAATAAATACTACCGGAACGGCATTGGGCACGAATTGGACGGGAAGTACGGACGATGGTTATCAACAGATTCCATTAGGAACGTTTAGTTTTCCATTTTATGGAATAACCATCGACCAGAGCGCAGGTTTATATGCATCGACCGATGGTCAAATCACAGTTGGATCGGGGAGTGAAGAATATGTCAACGAGCCCCTTCCATCGACGGCGTTGCCGGCACGGTCTTTCGCATTGTTCTGGTGCGACAACCAAGTGGTTTCACCGCAAGCAGTGTACTACGAGGATATGGGAGACGGCAGATTTGTTGTGGAATATAATTTCAGCCATTTAGGTGGAACAGGTGCTGTTGTATGTGAAGCGATTTTTTATTCCGATGGAAGAATCATCTACCAGTATCAGAGTAGCACGCTTTATGACGTGAGTTACCTACCTACAGTAGGCATCCAAGGTGCTAACACCGGATCAAATGCGTTATCCTATGCAAGTAACACGTATGGCGTAGAAGGAACCTTTTATCCTACGACGGGATTGGCGATATTGTTCCAGAATTCACCTCCGTGGCTAACAATTAGCCCAACCGGAGGTAT
>CAZPUW010000366.1:0-3483 GCA_964589795.1 uncultured bacterium | reverse complement strand
TTATGCTTGGCAAGCCGATATCCTCAATCGCAATTCCGGTATGGCCGACGCAATCCTCGATTTCACAACTATTGACCGACCGGGTAACTACCACTTCTCCGATGTGCGATCAAACCCGACGGTTGTTTACGACTTCGATGATAAATGTCGCTACGGTCGAATCAAGCCATTTGAATTTTATGCTGAATACAGTACGCAATCAGGAGACATCCATCATTCGAAAGACGACCCCGTGGTTAAATCGGGTGATAACACCGGCTACTGCCGCCGCAGTGAGTGATTCAATGGCGAACATTGCATACCACTCACTTTATATAGCACGTCCCGAAGATGCGATTATACCACCGGTAACGCCGCCAGTATCTTATATTCTGTCGAATCCAGCACCTAACCCATTTAATCCGGTTACCACAATTAGATATTCGCTTATTACTCCGGCTACGGTAAAACTCAGTATTTTTAATATAGCGGGACAGCGTATTGGTGGTCAGGATTTGGGATTTCAATACGCGGGGAACCATAATCTACAATGGTCAGCACCCCGAACAGCTACCGGATTGGTGTGGTTTAAAATCACGATTGGGAATCAGGATGAGTGGCGCAAGGGTTTACTGCTCAAGTAAATTATGGCTACATTATTGATGTATACTTCACGAGTATTTGGGAGCATTATTATGGCGATACTGTCACGGAGCAATCGATGACAATTCGCATCGCATTTTTATTGGTTCTGATTTCCGGCATTGCCTTTGCGGAATCCAAACCGGTTATTCAAGACCACAACGGTGACGGTTGTACTTTGGCAATCGTACGCGCTTCGCGTACCGCCGATGGACGAATGCTCATCTGGAAAAACCGCGATGTCTCGAACCGGAATCAGGTTGTTCGGTTAATGCAAGGGAGCCCATACCGCTTTGTCGGTATCGGATATGGCGATGACACGACCCAAGTATGGGGTGGTGTTAATACCGCGGGCTTTGGCATTGCCAATTCTAATTCTTGGAATTCGCAAAGTTTCCAAACTCCGGACGACGACGGCACAATCCAAACGCTTGCGCTCGGCACCTGTAATACCCTCGCTCAATTCCGTACAATACTGAATCAGACGAACTCGACCCCGCACACTCCACAAAATGGACGTAATACACCATCTTGTTTTCTCGCGTTCGATTCATCAGGAACCATGTCCGTATTTGAGGCAAACCGTTCTACTTGGACAGAATTTCCATTAACCGCTTCCGACCCCAACGGCTTTATGACACGTGCGAACTATGCCTATAGCCGTGACACCTTGCACAATCCATTGGGTTACTATCGCAACGCCCGTGCTCGCCGGTTTTATGCCAATACGTTAGCGGCTGGCCCGTTACCGTTGGATACTGTCTTTCGTGTTATGCGCGATGTTGCACCTGACGGATGGACCCCCGACGCTTTCCCGTTACCCTATGATGGAACATTTTCGAGTTATCCGTACGCTTATATTTCGATGCAGGGTTCGATTTGCCGGTACATCACCACTTCCGCAATGGTTATACAAGGTGGCAAACGATTACCAAATGGAACGTGGCTCCCGCCGCTTGTGTGGTTCCTGTTAGGTGAACCGGTTGCGACAATTGCCGTTCCGGCATGGCCGCATCAAAGCCACCTCTCGTCGCTATTAACCGGCAGTTCCGCACCAATCTGTAGTGAATCCGGTGCGATATTCGGTGCAATCGACAGCACGAACTATTGCCTCGATTCGCGGCCATTGGTGAATTCACACGGGGGTTTATTACCATATATCTACAGTCAGGAAGCGTTAGCGCGGGCACGAGTGATGCCGTATTTGTCTCAAGCGCTCGACTCCACACTTGCCGCCTCGGTCAGCGATTCGATTGCAACCTTTGCATACACAGCTCTCAATACGTTCGCACCCCCCGCTCAACCGGTAAATATCACATACAGCTTGGATGAGGGGGCGTTTTCTTGGGCACCCGTGACCACCGACTTTCGCGGGCGGAGTTTACCAAACAATATTACGGTCACCTATGACATCGAACGGGCGACGCCTACCCACGCCCCATGTTCGTTGCAATTTTCACTGGTCGAATCCGTTACCACCAACCGGTATGTGATAAAAGATCCGCCACTGAATTTTGTCTATCGGATAAAAGCGGTCACGCAATAATCACGTCGTGCGTTAATATCAAGAGAAACCCAATTCATTTTCGAATTGGGTTTTCTTTGAATCGAGCCTAAATCGTTATATTATTATATGTAGTAGTTACAAACCACGAAATATCGCAATGTGATATGAAAGGAGTGTTAGATGATTCGATATGGTGTTTTATTGGCAATTGTCATTATCGTTGCACTGGTAGTAAACGGTTGTACGCATAATCCGATTCCACCGACCAACAATATTGCCGACCCATGGCCTTCAGCGAATTGGGCTAAAGTCGATTCAACCGGTATTAAAACTCTCGTTGTCACTCGCAATGGGCATATCATTTATAACGGCGGTTATGTATCGTTAGACACCGGCCGTACTTTTCAACTTCTGACCATGGATAATACCCATCGCGGTTATCATATATCAATGGTGGTCGGGCCGAACGGGGAATTGTATCAAAACGGGTATTATTCATTGGATGATGGCGCTACTTGGACAAACGTTCCCAATAACAACTATTATCTTGCGCTCGCACCAAATACCCCGAATCACTTATATGGAACGACAGCGAACCAGTTATATCTTTCAACCGACAATGGTTTGACATGGTCGACAAGTACGATACCCGGAGGTTCGGCATCGACCGCACTGTATGCTGTTACGCTTTCCCCGGGCTTTGATCGGCTGTATGTAGGCACGCTATCTGGATTTATTCAATCTTCAACCAACGGCCAGACTTGGTCAGCAATGAAAGTAATCGGCGATAACCTTGGAATAAAAACGATTGCGGTTTTGGATGGAATCGATTTAGTTGTTGCGACCAACAATGGAGAATTATACCGGGGGACATCCTCTGCATCCGTCTTCACCCGGATAATGGTTGCCGATTCATTAAATCCAATCGTCTATTCCGTAATTAAGCAAGGCAATTATATATATGCCAGTGAATATGGTAGCGGAGTCAAAGTTTCCAATGATAATGGTGGAACTTGGAAACACATAAACACAAATCTCGGCAATATGTATGTCGAGTGTTTATTGTATTACGGCAATTACTTGTTCGCAGGTACCAGCCAAGGTTTGTATCGGACTCAAATCACAGTACAGTAATAAAACGAATATTTCTTGCATTCGAAATTACCCTCCCGAAGAATCGGGAGGGTAATTTTTTATCTCCCTCGATAGATAATAGCACTCGGCTTAAATACAACTCCAACTTTCGAATGTGTTCGGTCATTCGATGATGAACTCAATAACGAGCTGTAGGATGTAATTTCGTAATAGTATTGCCCGGAAACTCCTACATCCACGTAAGTCGTGTCCGTCGGGTC
>CAZPUW010000365.1:0-3510 GCA_964589795.1 uncultured bacterium | reverse complement strand
GATCTGCTTTGATTTCTTGTGGAAGTTGTGCTTTATCAATATGTCCGTTTTTCTTTGTGAACATACACGCATGACGGATAGCATTTTCCAACTGACGGACGTTTCCCGGCCACGTATATTCCAATAAAGTTTGTAGCGCTGTTTGCCGGATGCCCCGGACTGAAGTTTTGTTTTGGAGGTTCGATTTCTCGATAAAGTGCTCCACTAACTGCGGTATGTCTTCTTTTCGTTCCCGCAATGGAGGTACTACTAATTCAATGACGTTTATTCGATAGTATAAATCCTCTCGAAATTGGCCCATTTTGACCATCAAGGGCAGGTTACTTTTAGCGGCACAAATGATTCGTGCGGTCGATTTCATTACTTTCGTCGATCCCACCGGATAATATTCGCCTTCCTGTAATATCCTAAGCAATTTTCCCTGCATCGTTTCGCTCATGTGATTCACTTCATCAAGAAAAACCGTACCTCCTTCCGCCCGTTTAAAAAATCCTTCGGTGTCGCTTACAGCGCCGCTGAATGAACCTTTTACATGGCCGAATAACAAACTTTCGATTAAAGTATCCTGAAATGCGGCACAGTTCAGTGCAAAAAACGGTTTATCGGCCCGCAAACTTTCCTGATGAATAATGCGGGCGATAAGTTCTTTACCGGTCCCGCTCTCGCCAAGGATTAACACCGGAAGATCTTGATCTTTAAGGAGCATTAGCGTATGAAACACATCTTGCATCGAAGGCGCACTGCCTTTGATATCACGATAGCCGTCCTTATGGTAAAACGTACCGGATATCGAGCCGTTGGTTTGCTGCAATGCATCCGATTGTATCACGTGGGTGTGTATGATACCAATTAAATGTGATACAACTTCGAACAACTGTATGAACGCTGGTGTGGGAAGTGCATCTTTTTGCAATTGAAAGACCAACGCACCTACGCTTTGATCTTTCGAAAAGACCGGTAAGACAAAGATTGATGCAATCTCGGGTGATTGTACTATCGACAAAATATCATTGGCAGTCGCAAGAAAGATTGTTTCTTTGTTTTCAATCGAACGTGAAATAAAGCGGATTAATTTTTCATTATGTCGGATTTGTCCGGAAGATACTTCGCAAAATATATTTGTATTACCGTTTTCTCTTGTACGAACAAAATACTCCATTGAGTTCAAAGGCATATTCGAGACTAAGCCATCCAATAATTGCTGGGTCAACGATTTTGGTTCTTCCCATTTATTCAAACGATCCATAATTTTTGTGACGGTTTGTAGAGGAATCATCAGTGAATTCATTTCCTCCTCCTCATTAGTTTCTATGATTTTATCTTTAGCAGTTTCGAACCGGTTACTGGCTAAACCTCTGCGTGCGAGAATCCGGTTTGCTTCTTCTATTAACGCCACACCCCGAGAAGAATGCCGCGTCGGATATAAAGCAGTACCGTATTGGAATAATGTTTGTGCGACTGACCAGTCAAGTTGTAAAAACTTCAACCGTTTACACGAAAGCCGGAAATATTTCTCAGCATCGTTAAAATTGGAATGCGCGATTGAAAGCGACATGAGCTCACGATAAAAATGACCTTGATCGACCGGATCAACCACATTCGCTGCGGATTTTATTACCGCCTCGAACTGGCCGTTGCTTTCATTATTTTCTAAGTTTAGGACTTTTTCCAAGCGAAGCCGCAATACTTGGTAAAACTCTTGCGGGAAAAAAGTCGTTTGATTAGCATCGATTTTTAATGCTAAAGATAACACCCGATATGCGTCGACAGGGCGTTTCAAGTCAATATAAGTAATTGCCAATAATAAGTTGCAGGACGAAACCAGTTCAAATTGTTTGGCTTCGCCGGCTCTTTTTTCCACTAATAACAATAATTTTTCGTTGAATTTATCGCGCATTAAAAAGTAATTTAACGTCCAGCAAAGAAATACCGGCTCCATATAGTAGTCCGACGTCCTGCGCATTCGATCGAATGCCTTTCGTATCAAACTCATACCGCGCCGATAGTTTCCGGCGTAGTAGTAAAGCTTGACAAAATTGGCAAGAAAACGGATTTGATTACTGGGAGAGTTGTATAAATGGGATCGAATGGCCATTGGTTCGATGTATTGCCAGAGTTGATCGATTTGACCCAACCCCACTCTCACCAATAGTCGTAATTCGTCGAATTGAAATTTCGTCGTTTGATTGATTGTTGAATACGCAGCCAAAGTTTCCGCTTCTTCAATCAGCTTCTGGGTTTTCTTAAGCGCACCACGTTGTAGGTTAATTTTGGCAATTTCCAGATACGAATACATTTTTGCCAGTTGTTCTTCACGGGTAGTGCAGGTCGAATCGATTACGCGCTTAAAATAAATTAACGCTTCATCGTATCGTTGATGAGTTGCAAGTAAAAATCCGTAGCGGTAATGTTCACGTATCCACGCTTCACCGGGCGGAAACCGCACGATTAGTTCGGCAAACCGACTCAAATATTGCTCTCCGCGTTTCGGATCGTTCGTGTATGTGCAAATCGAACACATATTACGCAAAGCGGCAAGTTTGATATCGTCCAACTCCGAAAGGTTGCTTCGAAGAATACTTTGAAAATGTTTCTCGGCTTCCTGATAACGCGAAAGGTTCATTTTGGCTACACCAAGCATCAAATGCAGCCAATTCTGAGAAATATACTTTTTAAATTCTGGTGTACTGAACGATATTTCAAATACTTCAAGAGCCGGTAAATACTGCTTTTTACGGATGAAGTAGTTACCGAGCATGCGATAACCGGTTGCCTTATTCTCTGTATCCAATGGGCTATCTTCATTACGTATTGCTTCATCAACCAATGTTGGATCGAGTAGTGGTGCAGATTCCTTCTCGTATTTTTCGAAAATAACTTCCATCGTCCGCATAAACGAATGTGGGGTATCGCTGTCATAGAAGTGATGCGCGACTTCCCATCGTTTTTCACAAGTAAAGGAACCTTCGTATGATGTTTCTAACCAATAACCAACCCAACTGTTCAACTGTTTTCTCTTCGCTTCGGACAATTGGGAAAGAATTGCCTGCCGAAACGCCGGATAACGAATTTCAAAGCTTCGACCGCTGACTCTAACCAAACCGGTTTGGTAAAGAATTTGCGTTTCGCGGGCAAGTTGCAATTCATCAAATGCGAATGCCGATTGCAATTCTTCTTCACTACACAAACAATTTCTTATCGACATCCATTCAAGAAGCGCTTGACTGGTGGGTGATAATTCTTCGAGGTTAATGCCTAACAAATCCTTATCGGATTTGATGAAATTTTGTACAACTTGATTATTGATTAACCAGAATCCATTATCAAAAGTTATGGCTTTACAGCGCACCAACTGTCTCAGTGCGTGCTCAATGCGCCCTGGATTATAGCCGTAATGTCCAACAATAGTTTTTTGAAGGTCATGGGTTGAAACAGCCGAAAGTAATGTATTCCTGAAAAATTCTTCTACTTCCACCATAGTAAAGGGTGTAAGTTTTCTGCGGATAAAAC
>CAZPUW010000364.1:0-3510 GCA_964589795.1 uncultured bacterium | reverse complement strand
TATTCCTGATTTATCTTTTACTGATACTCTTGGTGCCCCTTGGCCATGGCCTTGGCAACAAGCGGAATCATGGAAACCCCAGAATTGGCCGGCATCAATGTTCATCGATACATTGAGCTACACAACGCATAATGCTAATCATTACTTTTGGCATGAACACCACCCTTATGTGTACTTTGCAGTCCATAACATTGGTACGGCAACCTCCCCCGCTGGATTCCACACAAAAATCTATATTGATAATACCTTTTACCGGGATACGGTTTGTACCGATACGTTGATGGTAGGTGCGGTTTACCTTGACAGTATCCCCCTTCCTCCGCTGGATGTCGGATTGCACCATATCCGGGTATTGGTCAATGCTGATACCGCGACAATGTTTGACGAACTAAGGAGGAGTAATGACGCTATAAGGTATTACTCTTTGAGGCAATCGACCGAATCGTAGATATTTATAAGTTTATTAATATTAGCGTGTTAGGTTTTATTGTGCGCTACATCACACAAAATCGAGGTACAATTTCGAACATTTTTTTACCGGGTCTTGACAAGGTTGTGCAGATAGTCAACTTTTATTACTTTTTTTCAAAACCACTAAATCACAAAGGGTATTACAAAAGAATGAAGATATTATCTGGTAACGAAAGGTGAGTTATTTACCAGCACTCCACGAAGTATCGTTTCCCCTGTTAACCGCTTACCGGCGGCGCCTGCAAGATTGTTTAAACCCAAATTTCATTATAATTTCTGTTACATTTGAATGCAATTGTCTATTCCGTTTTCGGAAATATTTTTACAATTGCATATCACAACCGCTCTAATCCCACGATAGAGGTTAATCATGCACCGAACCCCAAGAGTTTCATATTGTTTTTTTTCAATTTTGCTCCTCCCTCTCTCTGCTCTCGCTTTGGGCTGGAATTTGCAGTATCAGGATCCGAACGGTAGAACTTTATACGGAGTCAAATTCGTTGACCAAGTTCATGGTTGGGCCGTGGGCGCGGAAGGGGTAATCCTCTACACCACCAACGGTGGCAATAGTTGGGACAGTCTCGATAGTCATACGAGCAATACACTTCGCGGGGTCTCTTTCGTTAATGCTACCCATGGCTGGGCAGTTGGCGACAGCGGGACGATTCTGAGAACTACTGATGGTACCACATGGGAAATGCAAACGAGTGGAACAACAAATATTCTTCGTTCGGTGTCTTTCGTTGACAATTTACACGGAACAGCAGTTGGTGAAAGTGGAACGATTCTAAATACAACTGATGGTGGAATGAATTGGCTAGCACAAACGAGTGGAACACCATACGCACTCAATAGCGTTTGTTTTGTTGACAGAAATAGAGGATGGGCAATTGGTGGACGATATGCCTATCCCGATACTGAAAACATGCGCAGTATAATCCTGCATACGACGAATGCAGGATTGAATTGGATTAATCAGAATAGCAATATAATTTTTCCATTGTATGGTTTAAGTTTTACAGATTCGTTACATGGCTGGATTGTTGGTCGTTACGTTGATGAAATTTTTGCTTTACATAGCTCCATAATTCATACCGATAATGGTGGGCTAAATTGGATTACTCAAAATATTGGTGGTACTCTAAATGATGTTAGTTTTTGTGATACAAATCATGGTTTAATCGCTTGCATAGGAAATACGCTATATTCAAGTAATGGTGGTGAATATTGGTTATTCGAAGAATTACAGGCATATTCGATTCAATATGGAATATCACTTGTTGATTCTGTTCATGGTTGGGCTGTAGGAGAAGATGGTTTTATACAAAACTTTTCGGGTTACACTTCTGTAACTGATAATGATAAAATTTTACCCATACAATCCCGTCTCGTTCAAAGCTACCCTAATCCATTTAATTCCTCCACAACAATCGTGTATTCGTTAGTGAAATCAAGTGCTGTTAGAATAGAAGTATATGATGTTTCTGGTCGAAAAATCTCCATATTAGTTAATGCTACACAAAATGCCGGGTTCTATCGCGTTCATTTTGATGGCCAACATCTCCCTTCCGGGGTTTATTTT
Organism: uncultured bacterium; assembly: GCA_964589795.1. Taxonomy (GTDB): domain Bacteria; phylum Electryoneota; class JAOADG01; order JAOADG01; family JAOADG01. The sequence continues at coordinate 1,457 of CAZPUW010000364.1, read as the reverse complement.
TGTCGATTTATGGCCGGGAAAAATGTTCAAACAAGAAAATTGATTTTAATGCGGTAAAGCCACTTTCCAACAAACCGTTAATAGCTGAATACAAATTATGGGTGGTAAGCTATACTGCTCTTTTCGAACAATAACAACCTGTTTATACAGGAGGATTTAATGTACAAGTATTTTGTCGTTGTCGCTTTTGTATTCCTCACACTGTTATCTGCCTACGCAAGAACCATCCCTTTTTCCAATAAAAGTTGGTCTGTTGACTTTGGTCGAGTTGGTATTGGTACTCCGTACTCTCCTCAATCCAATTACACCGCTTGGTTGAATGGTTATGACAATACGAAGAAAACATGGTATAGAGACACGGATTCTGCCGTATTTGTTCACGGAACTTATCCTAACGATACGTTACATTTAAATTTTGTCCGACGACATAATCTGTATTTTTGCGATAGTTTACACCGATATAGCGCCGATAGTAATAGTATTCCAATTGATATTAGAAGGGAATACGATTCATTAGTTTGTTGGGATACCGTTTATTACCACCGTTGGCTACAATTACCCCACGATCCAGTTTGGTTGAATGCTTCACTTGGGTGCAGGCAATTTCTCGAAGCAATGTCCCACGATACTGTTTGGTTTCAAACAAGTATCTCCTCCATTGAACCCTTTCGGTACGGTAAGTACCAGTGGGAAGTTACAAATACTTCCGAATATGGTTACTTGAGTAGAAATATCGACCCCGGTGTTTGGATTTCGGACACACTTAATTGGCGTTATGCTTTTAACGAAATCGATTATGAATTCTGTAAATTTGGTTTTCCCGATTCGGTCGGATTGTCACAGTTAGCGGTTCAACCGGTTTATGGAATTGATAGTCTTTATAGTGCTGGTTATGCACAACGGCTTCACCGTGATGATCCAACCCATTACTCCACTTTCGAATTTACTTATAAACCCGATACGGTTAGTTTTTACTGTTATGGCGAAACCCGTTCTGATCGATGGACTTTTGGTCCGAATACAAATACCATTCCAGTTCGCGGTGGTGATGTGAAAGTAAATTCACAAGGAAATCCTGATCCGAATGGTACACCAATGCAGCAAAATGAATTCACCGGCGTACCTCCTTGTGGACGCGTAAACCAGGCACGTATTTCGATTTTGCAGTCTGGAACCAATCCCGATAGCACTGGTGTTTCCGGTTCTCCCGATTCAGTAGAATTAGTCGTAAAATCTTTCCACTGGATCGGCATACCCGATTTATCGTTTACCGACACTCTTGGTGCCCCTTGGCCATGGCATACAAGTGCATGGCACCCCTCATTTTGGCCTAAATCAGTTTTTGTCGATACAAACTATGTTGGGCATCCCTATCCCATTTCTGAATGTAGAAGTTATGATAACCCCTATGTTTATTTTGCAGTTCATAACGTCGGTACCGCTACCGCCCTAGCTGG
>CAZPUW010000363.1:0-3520 GCA_964589795.1 uncultured bacterium | reverse complement strand
AAGGCAAGAATCACCGCATACTCAGCCGCCATCGCACGAAAGTGATTTCTTTGGCGATTTACTCGGTAGTTTACTTATCGATCCGTTGTTTGATAGGAACGCAACCGATGCCCACGATTATTACCATCACCGCGAAGTTCATCACGGCGACCTGAGTGGCGCGATGACAAAAGCAACCGGAGAACATGCAAATGACCATGAAGGGAGAGAGAATTCCGACCGTTCGAGACAGGATGAACACGGCGAACGCCATGAATACGGCAGTACGGTTATTGTTACCGAAACAGGCAGCGAGGGACCGAACACACCTGGTATCGATATTTTCGACAGCAATACCCATTGGTTGAGTTTGAGCTATGGACAAGGGTCGCTGAAATCGAATGACTTTTATGGGTACAGCGATATATCAGTTGCATTTGAAGCATTCAACGAAGAACAATCCCCAATGAACCGGATAGACCTTGTCGTTGGCGGGTCGTATGCGCCATTGCAGGAGACAAGTAAATTGCGTAAATCCCTCGATGGCGGCGTAACATTGCTTCACGCCGGAATCCGCTACAATTTGTACACGACACCGCGATATACGTTTATGGGTAATTATCTCTTCGCCGGAGGACACCTGAATTGGATGTTCTGGGAGTATAACCATCCGGTGGATGCGACCGATTATGATGGTTGGACGAAAGTTACTTCCGACGCATTGGTAGGGCTCGATTTACAAATCGGTACCGGCTGGAATCTTGCGCAAACAAATGGATTCGCGACCGGTATCGAATGTACACCGGGTTTAATTGTTTGGAGCCCGGAAACCGACCGGAAATTCCACAACGATATATTCTCGACGTTTTACTATCTCCGGCTTTCTTACATGATGCACGTACGGTTGTAAAAAAACTTTGCCGGTACTTCCGTAACACCCGCCTCATACCGTATTTTGGGACATTATTCTATTCCGAACGTTTCATATTGTATCGGAGAACTTCTGAATGTCCTTTCAACCATATATCTCGCCTGATAGAAAAGAACCGGAACTTACCGTCCGCGCGGTGATTCTTGGTATCATTTTCGGATTCGTCTTCGCTGCCACATCGGTCTATCTCGGGCTCAAAATCGGTCTCACTGTGAGCGCTTCGATACCGGTGGCTGTGCTTGCCATTTCAGTTTTCCGCTGGCTCGGAAAGGCGGGTGTACTCGAGAACAATATCGTGCAGACGGTAGCATCTGCCGGTGAATCAATTGGCGCTGGTGTTGTGTTCACACTGCCGGCGGTGATTCTGCTTGGCTATAAACTCGACTATATCACAATCTTTTCCATCGCGATTCTCGGCGGTATTCTCGGGACACTCTTTATGATTCCGCTCCGCCGCTCGCTCATTGTGAAGGAACATGGCAAGGTCCCCTACCCGGAAGGGACAGCATGTGCGGAAGTGCTGATTTCCGGCGACAAAGGGGGAACGACGGCGAAACATGTGTTCGTCGGTCTGGGTTTGGGATTTGTGTACACCGTTTTGATGAAAATATTCGCGTTGTGGAATGAAGTACCGACATACAATCCGAAATGGTTGAAAGGGGCGTCGATACGCGGCGACATGACTTCGGAATTGGTTGGGGTCGGGTACATCATCGGGCCGGGTATAGCGGGATACATGCTCTCAGGTGGTGTAATTTCGTGGCTTGTGCTGATACCGTTGATAAAACTGTTCGGTTCGGGGTTGCCGGATGTGTTTCCACCCGCAAACGGAATGACGATTGGGATGATGGGGGCGGATGAGATTTGGGAAAATTACATCCGCTACATCGGCGGAGGCGCAGTGGTATTCGGCGGTATCGTTACACTATTCAAGGCACTGCCGGTAATTTGGAGTGCATTCCGCGAAAATTTCTCGATGGGGAAAACTGCCGGATTCGATAATGCGGGAATTGACAAACGGTCACGCACAGAACGCGATTTACCGATTAAGGTCACAATTATCGGTGCATTTGTAATGGTGTTGTTGATTGCGATACTGCCGCAAATACCGGGCGGTATTGGTTTGCGGCTGATGGTGGCGGGTCTCATTGTAGTGTTTGGATTTTTCTTTGTGACGGTCTCGTCGCGTATTGTCGGGTTGGTCGGGAGTTCGTCGAATCCAATTTCGGGAATGACGATTACGACGTTGATGTTTACCTCGCTGATTTTTCTCGCGCTCGGCTGGACAGGACATGCCAATGCTATCGTTGCGATACTGGTCGGCGGTGTTGTTTGCATCGCGGCGGCAAACGGTGGCAATACTTCGCAGGACCTCAAGACGGGATACATAGTCGGCTCAACACCACGCGCACAACAGATTGCACTTATTATCGGCGTCGTTTCCAGTTCGATTGTCATCGGTATGACGTTATTGTATTTGCACTCGACACTTGGCATCGGAACGAAATTTCTCCCCGCACCGAAAGCGCAACTCATGAAGCTGATTGTGAGTGGTGTGCTCGAACAGAAACTTCCGTGGGATTTGATTTGGATTGGTTTCTTCCTTGGACTGACGATGCAGTTGTGCGGTGTGGAAGCATTACCGTTCGCGGTGGGAGCATACCTGCCGATGGAAATTTCGACACCGATTTTCGTCGGTGGTGTGATACGGTGGATAATCAATAATAAACAAAAAGGAATTTTATCGATTAGCGAACAGGAATCATCACCGGGCGTTTTATTCTCGAGCGGTTTGATAGCGGGCGGAGTGCTCGGCGGCATGTTGTGGGCGATGCAGAAAGGATTCGAGAATGCCGGAGTACATTGGGCGACAGCGCTACCGGCGGTTGGCGATTTGCTTGCATGGAATTACTCGCCGATGTGGAATGAGATTGTACCGTGTATCACGGTCGTTGTGCTTTGTTACTTCCTCTATCGGGCGGCAAACAAAATCGAGAAGGACTCGGAAATAAATTGATGCGTAAAATCGTCTTATACATAGCATCCTCACTCGATGGTTATATCGCGCGGAAAGACGGCGACGTGAGTTGGTTGCCGACTGATGGCGATTATGGTTTTACTCCATTTACGGCGAGGATAGACGCCTTAGTGATGGGACGGAAGACATACGAAATCGCGCAGATTTTGGGTTATCCCACCGAACATAAAGGGTATGTGTTTAGTAAAACATTGACCGGAAGCGACGATAAAATCACCTATGTCAATGAATCGGTGGGAGAATTTGTACGCACGCTCCAGCAACAACCGGGGAAGGATATTTGGCTGATGGGTGGCGGCGAATTGGTGCGCGAATTTTTGAATGAGGATCTCATCGACGAAGTGATTGTCGCAATCGTGCCGGTGCTGTTGGGTGATGGGATTCCACTCGTCGCACCGGGTGCAGTCACACGAAAGTTACAACTCACGAATGTTCAGAAATTTGAGAATGGGTCGGTGATTCTGTTGTATGAAAAAAAGTGAATGGTGGATAGTGAATGGTAAATAAAAAAAGAAGATTGCCACGTCATTGCGGGCGCACAAGGTCGCACCCTTCATTCCTCGCAATGACAA
>CAZPUW010000362.1:0-3524 GCA_964589795.1 uncultured bacterium | reverse complement strand
TTTGCCTTTGTAAGGTTCCGGTTTACGGAAACCGCGGATGGTGGCGGCAACCACACCCAACATTTCCTTGTCATACCCTTTGATAACGATTTGAGTCGGCTTTGGTGTTTCGAGTGAAATTCCCTCCGGTGGAGAAAATTCAATTGGATGTGAATAACCCAAACTCAAAACAAGGTCGGTCCCTTTTTTCTCTGCCTTGTAACCGACACCGACGATATCAAGCGTTTTCAAAAATCCGGTGGACACGCCGATAACCATGTTCGCAATCAAAGTGCGGGTCAAACCGTGCATCGAGCGTGCGGTCTTGTCTTCCCCGTCACGGGTGATGTTCACTTCCGACCCGGTTACCGAAACTTCAACGTGGTTTGGCAACGAACGATTTAATTGACCGAGTGGCCCTTTAACCGCAACCGTCCGATCGGTGACCTTGACGGTAACACCCTTGGGAAGTGGGATCGGTTTTTTTCCAATTCGTGACATGATACAACCTTTTACAATGCTATATGCATTTATCGTACGGCAGGATTGCCGCGTGCGCTGCTACCAAACGTAGCAAAGTACTTCACCGCCGACGCCGATTTGACGTGCACGGCCACCCGTTACGACACCTTTCGGTGTGGTCATTATCGAAATTCCCAATTGATTCATGACGCGGGGAATTTTCGTTTTGCTCACATAACGGCGCCGGCCCGGGGTCGAAGCACGTTTAATACCGGTTATCGCAGGTACTCCTTCTTCGTCGTAACGAAGATGGATGCGAATAATTCCTTGTCTGCCGTCTTCGTACTTCTTGAAACTTCGGACAAAATTTTGATCGACCAGAATTTGGCAAATCGCTTCTTTGATTTTCGACGCCGGTACGTCCACTGATTTGTGGTGGGCGTGAAGGCCGTTTCGAATCGACGTTAATAAGTCCGCAATTGGATCGGTTACCACTGTTGCTCCTTTACCAACTTGCCTTGACAATGCCGGGAATATCGCCCATCAGCGCCATATCGCGAAAACAGAGACGACATACGCCGAAGTGACGAATATAAGCGCGTGAACGCCCACACCGGCGACAGCGGTTATGACTCTTTACAGGATGAAACGCCACCGGGAGTTTCGCGATTAACTCAGCGAACTCTTTCCGGTCCTTGGCTTTCGCGTGTGCCTCGGTAATTTTCGCGGCAATACGCGCTTGTTTTACTTTCATCGCCAAGCGTGCCATGCAGACAAGTCCTTTCGTTTCTTACTTACGGAAGCCGGATAATTTCCAACTTCGAAAATCGTTTATCAAACTTCGTTATTCAGCCAACGTTACCGCTGTGCGGGTGCATCTTTCTTACGGAATGGCATTCCTAACTCACGTAAAAATTCCCGCGCTTGTTCGTCGTTACGTGCGGTAGTGACAAACGTAATATCCATACCGTGCAATTTTTCAACTGAATCGTAATTAATTTCCGGGAAAATTATTTGTTCTTTGATTCCCAGTGTATAGTTCCCGCGGCCATCGAACGATTTATCGCTCACACCGCGAAAATCGCGGATGCGGGGAATCGCCAGATTATAAAGACGGTCGAGAAATTCCCACATCACCTTGCGGCGTAACGTTACTTTGACGCCAATCGGTGAACCTTCGCGCAATTTAAAATTCGAAATCGATGTTTTCGCTTTGGTTATCAACGGCTTCATACCGGTGATGGAAGAAACTTCGCCAATTACACTTTCCATCAGTTTCGGTTCTTCATGTCCTTTACCGACACCAACGTTTATTACAATTTTATTCAGCTTCGGTACTTGCATCGGGTTTTTCAGGTGCAATTTTTCCATCAAAGCCGGAACTACTTTTTCGAAGTACAACGTTTGCATGCGAGGAACATAGTCTTTCGCTATTTCCTTGTGTCCACCGGTAGCCGGAGCGGTCGCCGCCGCTGTTCCCTTGCCACCGCCGCTCTTCTTTGCGGATGCCTGTTGCTGTTGCGGTTTAGCCGGTGGTTTGCTGGAGGGTTTGCCCGCTCCGCCTTTTCCACCGGGTTGCTTCGTGCCGCCCTTCGCCTTACCCTTTTCGTCCTTCGCCACTGCTATTTCTCCTCCGCTGTCCCATAGTGTCTGTTACCAGAATGACAGCGCGATTCTTATTGCGGAAACCGGACCCAATTGTCCGAAATCCGTCTTACCAAATTAAAACGAGCTTCCGCTTTTCTTGCCAATACGAACCGAACGCTTCTTACCGCCTTCTTCGATTCTTTTGTGGCCAACCCGTGTCGGTTTGTTGTTTTGCGGATCGATTACCATCACGTTGCTTGCGTCGATTGCGGCTTCGCGTTCAATGATACCGCCGTTCGGAAGTGACTGCGTCGGCTTGGTGTGGCGCTTGATGAACCGCACGCCTTCGACCACTACTTGATTCCGTTTCGGATATACTTTTAATACGCGACCGCGTTTGCCGGCGTCGTTGCCGCTCAGAATTAGTACCGTATCGTTTTTTCTTACATGCATTTTTACTACTCCTTGCCGCGTCTCTACAGTACTTCCGGAGCGAGCGAAATAATTTTCATTTGCTGGCGGTCCCGCAACTCGCGGGCTACCGGTCCGAAGATACGGGTGCCGCGGGGTTCGAGTTTATCGTCCAGCAATACGCACGCATTGTCGTCAAAACGGATGTAACTGCCATCCTTGCGACGTAGTTCTTTTGCGGTGCGGACGATTACCGCCTTGGTCTTTTGACCTTTTTTGACTTGTCCGCCGGGGATAGCGCTCTTAACGCTCACCATGATGATGTCCCCGATGTGAGCGGAACGACGCCAAGAGCCGCCGTAAATGCGGAAGCATTCTACGATTTTTGCTCCGGTATTGTCCGCCACTGTTAGTTCCGTCTGTTCGCGAATCATGATCGTTTACCTATCGGGTTATTTCGCCTTTTCGACGATCTCTACCAGACGCCAGCGTTTCATTTTGGATAATGGCCGAGTCTCCATGACTTTCACCACATCACCGACGCCTGCTTGATTCTGCTCGTCGTGCGCATACAATTTCGATGTCCTGCGTACGAACTTGCCGTACAAAGGATGCGCTATCCGCCGTTCGACTGCCACTGTGATGGTTTTATCCATCTTACCGGAGACGACACGACCGACTCTTATTTTACGATGTCCACGCGTTTCTTCCATATTCTTGTCCGCTGCCCTCTCCGTTAATGCGGAATCTTCGGCGTTCGAGTGCCGGATTTGTATTCTTTTAAAAGGGTTTCCGCTTTTGCGATATCACGCCGCAGAATTCGGAGCCGTAATGGATTGTCCAACGGTTGCGCCGCCCGGCCAAACTTGAGTTCCGCCAAGTCATGACGCATTTCCGTAAGCTTAATCGCGAGCTGATCCGCCGGCATTTCCGCCAATTCATGCAATTTCATACCAACTCCTCCCGACCCACAACTTTGCAATTGATCGGAAGCTTTGCCGCGGCAAGTTTCAGTGCCGCTCTCGCCAACTCCGGTTCGATACCTTCGATTTCAAACATCACGCGACCCGGTTTCACCACTGCTA
>CAZPUW010000361.1:0-3532 GCA_964589795.1 uncultured bacterium | reverse complement strand
GTCGTGGTGCGGGATACTTTAGCGTTTGTATTGGACAGCTCGAAAGGCGTTTTAGTTTTCAATATCAGCAATCCCAACTCATTTCAATTGCTCGGTTCGTGCCAATTTCCATTTGAATTCACATTCTTCATGATGGATGTTCAGATGGTCATCGACGGCAACCATGCGTACGTGTCCGCCGGGACAAACGGGATGCGCATTATCGATATTTCCAACCCGTCTAATCCGAATGAAGTTGGCCATTACGATTCAACTACTGTTCAAAGTGTTAATGAGCTCAATGGGGTGGCGTATGTATCGGATAGAATGTCCGGTTCGGTGTTATTGTTGGATGTCAGCCATCCGGATTCGATACGCTTACTTTCTTCATACGAGGATAACGGTTATTCAGGGGTTTCACTAAGCGATTCACTCGCATTTATGTTTGACGGTGCAGTAGAAATTGTGAATGTAACTGATCCGACTCAACCGCAATTTTTAGGATATTACTATAACTATGACGCTTGGTGGCCAACACAGGTAATTCGAAGGGATTCGGTGGCGTTCGTTGCTGATTACAATTGTGGATTTGAAGCGCTCAATATCAATAATACCGGAGATCCGACAAGAATTAGTGTTTACGAACAAGCGACAATTTACCAAGCAAAAGCCGTGGGAGATTATGCTTACGTAGCCGCGAACGACGGATTACATATCGTGAATGTTCAAAATCCGTCTTCACCTTTTCAAGTCGGTTTCTACCCTTCACAGTATTTGTCGGCAGTTGCTATCAATGGTGACTATGTCTATATCACGGATTGGGCTACCGGTCGTTTGTTAGCGATAAACATAACCAATCCTGCCACACCAACCGTTGCCGGTTCTTATGCTGCACAAGTGTACTCCGAAAACATAGTGATATCTGGGAACTATTTGTACTTAACGGATTTACCACGCGGTTTTCAGATTTACGACATCAGTAACCCGGTTTCACCGCACTTTGTCCACGCAATGAGTACATTTGGTAATACACTGGGAATCACCGTCTCGGGTAACTTTGCTTATCTAGCGTGCGACACGAGTGGTTTTCGTATTATCGATATCTCTAACCCGCACAGTCCATACGAGGTTAGCAGATATAATAACGAATGGTCAACCAATCATACGCGTGCGGTCTCGATTGTCGATACGATTGCGTATGTTGTAGATGGTGGAGGTCAGTTAATGGCTCTTAGCATCGCCGATTCTTCCAATCCCTATCTCATGGGTGAATGCTCTTGTCCTCGTCCGTTCGATATTTATGTTACCGGAAATCGGGCGTATTTGGCATGTGATGACGGCGGCTTGAGGATTTACAATGTCGCTCGCGCCGATTCGATTTACCAGACAGGATTTTATCGCACGGAAAGTGGTTATGCGTATTCGGTTTCCAAGCAAGGGAATATCGTGTACGTAGCGAATGACGTCAGCTTTGACATTTTCGACTGTACCGCTGGAATGGAATCGGTCGGTAGTACTCACAATGCGATACCGTTCCAATTTGAACTCAAACAAAATTATCCCAATCCATTTAATGGGTGGACGGCTATCAATTATTCCCTTCCCGTTTCAGGTAAAGTTTCGTTGACCGTTTATGATGCTTTAGGTCGCAAGGTCGCAACCTTGGTGGATGGGTATCAATCGGCAAGCCGCTATAGGGTAAGGTTTGATGCATCGAAGCTGGCATCGGGGGTGTATTTTTATCAATTGAATGCGGGCAAATACCACGCAAATAAGAAAATGGTCATGGTGAAATAAGAAACCGGAGGTGTGGGTTAGGGTCGAGGGTTTATGAGGTTCAAGCTGAGTAAATAAGTTCTGGGAAGATTTAGAAATGCGGCACCGATGGTGCCGCTTATGAGTCGTCAGAAATAAGTAATGAGACCAAGCTTAGTGCTTACTATTGTTGGAAGATCGAGATTTTATCACTTTTTGATAAAAACTGTAAGCAATTGTTTCTGGGACAAGTGGAAGCCATTCAATGTCGTCATCATAAGTTAAGTAATCAAACCGAACCGGATTAACACCACCTCGTAAATGAGGAACTAGCCAAGCATCTCCACCCGCGATGAAATAACGCATCGTCGCTCGATCAATAACATAATGCCAAATTATAAATGGTACTTTCGGATCCCATTCGCAAAACTTGCGAGCAAATTTTAGTTGACGTGTTTCAGAGCGAATCTCTTCTTTGATTTCTAACGTAAATGAAGAGTGTGTATTCCATTCTTTGTAGGAATCAAGATTCACATAGTATATCGAGCTGTCGTCACTTCTTAAAGTATCGCGACCGTATTTAATCACAGTCCATTGTACAGGAGTTTCTGCGAACGCAGATGCGAAGATGCAAGTCAATAATAAAAAAGCGATTATCCTCATCTTTTTTTACCCTCAATTAAAATGCTTGGTATATGAACCAATTAATCTATTTTGAACTACGGACTGCTTTCCGTTTTTCAAATTCCAATAAGTCTTGATATGTTTTCCAATCAATTTGTTCAATGACTCTTTTCCAATTATCTGTTCGAAAGAGTTGTATTTATTTAGCAGAATTGGATTGACTTCAATTTTGATAAAAACCAAATTTGTCAGGATTGATGGACATTTTCTGGGCGGAGCAAACTCACCGAAGCAAAAATCCAGAATATCTTCAACCCAATGCTTTACTTCTTGATATACTTTGTTTGATTTCTTGGTCATTCAAATTTCCTTTCTTAGTCACAAATTGTACATAAAAAATTATCAAAAACCAAACATATTGTGTTGATTAACGAGTGGATGTTGTGTGTTTTAAACCAACAAAAAATTATCCAAACCTATTCAGTTCGAAAATAGAATTCTCTTACTTTTCTTTCTGTATCTGGTAGAGTGTCACTGACTGTTTATGACTCGTTGGGTCGGAAGGTCGCAACGTTAGTGGATGGGTATCAATCAGCAAGCCGCTATAGGGTGGGGTTTGATGTGTCGAAATTGGCGTCAGGCGTCTATTTTTACCAACTGAACGCGGGCAGATACCACGCAAATAAGAAAATGGTGATGGTGAAGTAAAGAGATGCTGAGTAGCTGGATGAAAAAAAACGCAGACCGAAGGGCCTGCGTTTCTTTTCAAAAAGTAAAAGTTTATGCTAAGTGGTTGAGATGGGTATCGAGTGCCGACTTGTGGTTAGCGGCTTTGTTGGCATGGATGATACCTTTGCGAACCATTGTATCGAGAGTGGAGGTTGCTTCACGGACGAGCGGAAGTGCTTCCGCTTTCGTCTTAGCGGTTAATGCTTTCTTCAACGTGCTCTTAATTGTGGATTTGCCGGCACGATTGCGGGTATTTTCCGCCTTCGACGTTCGCATCCGTTTCTTGCATGACTTATGTTGTGGCATTCGAGACCTCTACTCGTAAAATTCGATATATTCTTCCAAAGCCACACAATATACAATCGTGCCAGTTTGAAAGCAAACTCAGGTTAAATCGGGTTTTGGCACTATTTTCAGGTTATTTAGCCGCAACAAAGCAATACAG
>CAZPUW010000360.1:0-3538 GCA_964589795.1 uncultured bacterium | reverse complement strand
GTATGACCGCAATGGCGCAGTAATCGCGGAAAACACGGTCAGTTATTCTCTATTCATCACACCGAAAGATTTCGGGAAAGATGCCCACCGTTTGGATGAATTGTGCAAACTCATCGATCTCGATACTGCTGTTACGAGAGCGAAGCTATTCGGGCCACTCATCCCGAAGAACCGTTCCGTTCGCGTTCTACGGGACATTTCTTTTTCTGATATAGCGAAGTTGGAAGAATTAAGAACAGACTTTCCCGGTATCGATATAGAACAGGAAGCAAAACGTCATTATACGGCGGGTGTTGGTTCCCACTTCTTAGGGTATGTGAGTGAACCAAACGAAGAAGAAGTTACGAAGAATCCGAATCTCCATGGCGGCACGATGGTGGGGAGGAGGGGCATCGAAAAGACTTATGATTCGTTGCTGCGCGGTACACCGGGCGCACGTTACCGATTGGTGGACGTCGCGGGACATGAACTTGGCGGCTTGGAAGAAATGCCGGATTTGCCGCCGGGGCCCGGGATTCCACTCAGATTAGGTATCGATTTGCGGGTGCAGGCGAAAGCAGAGTCATTGCTTGCCGCTACCGGAAAGAGTGGTGCGGTCGTCGCAATCGAACCGAAGACCGGTGAGATTATTTGCCTCGCGTCGGCACCGACATTTCCACCGACGCTATTTGATGGCGCAATTTCCGGAAAAGTATGGAACGACTTATATGCCGACTCGGCAAAGCCGTTATTCAATCGCGCACTACAAGCGGCGTATCCACCCGGTTCCACTTTTAAGATGACAACCTTGACGGCGGCTTTGGAAAACGATGTCATCGACACCAACACAACAATTTTCTGCGGCGGTTCTGTCGCGGTAGGTAACCGGGTTTTTAAAGATTCCTACCACAAAGGGCACGGAACGATGAAGGCGATGATTTCGATTGCCGTATCGTGCGACGTCTTTTACTATGTGTTAGGACAACGGGTAGGATTAGGTCGGCTTTATTCGATGATGAACCGCGTCGGGTTCGGTAAAAAAACCGGAGTCGATTTGGATGCGGAATCGAGCGGGCTTGCCCCATCTCCGGCATGGTATGAAAAAAGGAATTACCCTTGGGCGGCGGGTACACTTGCGAATCTTGGTATTGGTCAAGGCGAAATTCTTGTTACACCGATTCAACAAGCGTGTTATGCAAGTATGTGGGCGAACGGAGGGTGGTATATGGTCCCCCATATCGTGGAAGCCATCGGCGATACGGCGCACAAAGGGCAATGGAAACCGTTCGAACCGAAGAAAGTCGATTTGCAGTTACAACCGTGGATAGCGGATTTCGTGCGGCGGGCGATGCGGCAAGTGGTTGCGTATCCGGGCGGCACAGCACATAGATTTGAATCGCTCGGTTACGATGCTTCGGGTAAAACCGGTACGGCACAAAACCCGCACGGTAAAGACCACGCATGGTTTATTTGTTTCGCTCCATTTGACGATCCGAAAATTGCGATTGCGGTGTTGGTGGAAAATGCAGGGTGGGGAAGTGTGAATGCAGCACCTATCGCCTTCGATTTAATCGGTACGTATCTGGGTAAACCGACGACCGGAATCGAAGTCGGCAAGACTGACGAAACGGGCGGTTTCGGGGAATAAATAGAGTGGCCGAACTAAAGAGAATGACTTAATTAATCGTGATAAAATTTCGAACATTTACCGCAAAAGAATTTGATTGGGTATCCTTCACTTGTTGGATGCTGTTACTGCTCATGGGTGCAGTGGCGGTAATTTCAGCGAGTCATTCGACAACGGGTGGTCTATCTCCAATCGGAAAATCTCACTTAATCAATATCACAATCGGATTGGTGGTTGCGGCGATTGCATTCTTTACACCGGTAAACCGTGTTTATGATTTCGCTTATGTATCGTGGTTATTGGCGATTCTGTTGTTGATCGGTGTCGAAATAGGCGGGAAAATTGGATTGGGTGCAGTGCGGTGGATAGAAATCGCCGGTATCAAATTTCAACCCTCCGAACTAATGAAATTGGGTGTCATACTTGCGCTCGCAAGATGGCTTGGCGACCGTGCCGGTGAAACAACACGAACATCAACGGTATTGGGTGTCGCACTACTTTCATTGTTACCGATGGTATTGGTATTGATACAACCCGACCTTGCGACATCGAGTATTTTTCTTGCTCCCGCTATTGCAATCCTCTTTTGGGCGAATTACCCGGTGTCGGGCTTTCTTGCGATTGGATTACCTATCGTCGCTATGATATTTGGATTCAAACCGATATTGCTCCCATTCGTTCTAATTGGCGGTATTGTATTGATTAGAATCGCCGGTGGGAAACGCGGAGCCATGTTATTGAGTTTGGGTGCCAGCTTGGCGGCCGGATTACTGGGGCCTTGGTTGTGGGACAATAAACTCCACGAATACCAGCGGAACCGCATTCTGACGTTTATTAACCCCGATTTTGACCCTCTCGGCAAAGGGTATCAGAGCATTCAGTCGAAGATTGCGATTGGGAGTGGCGGCTTTACCGGTAAAGGATTCCTCAACGGTAGTCAGACCCAACTCGATTTTTTGCCAATTCAGCACACTGACTTCGTTTTTTCGGTACTTGCGGAGGAGTGGGGCTTCCTCGGTGTCCTATTGCTATTAATCGTTTTAGGAGTTCTATTTACCCGGCTCTGGGGTAGGGCGGACAGGTCAAAAAACCGGTTTTCCGGTCTGTTATTAGCAGGAATCCTTGGAGTCTGGGTTTACCAGATATTCGTGAATATCGCCATGACGGCGGGAATTTTGCCGGTTGCGGGGATTCCGTTACCATTTTTGTCGTACGGCGGAACATCGATGCTGACCCATAGCATATTAATGGGTTTGGCTTTAAACATTTCGTCGAGATGGCGTTCTTATGGATAATGAACGGTTTGCTAATAAACTCAGGGAGAGTTCGGGAAAGTAACCGACTTGCGAAGGGTTTTTCATTCTGCTTATCTTTCCTACGGTTCCAAGATTTGTCGTCTTAGCGCGCCTTGTCCTGCCAAGAATTCGGGAACTGTAACCTCTGAAGTGCTCTTCCCTTCGCTGGATCGACGGTTAAACGGCGGTCGGTTGGTTGGATAAGCCCGTTCGTTGCATTCCGAATAGGTGTATTCATGTGCGATCGCATGCGCAGTCCGTCGGTGATGACCGCGAGTACCCTCCGGTATGGCGACCGATTGAACTGACGTACATTAGGCAATTGACCCATCAGAACTTAGAAGTGAGAGTCGATCGGTGCTTGCAGTTGTTTTACTACTGATCATACTGTTGGTGTGGTGGACCTTAGAGTTCTACGCTCATCAGCGTCGTATCCTTTCTATCCCCATTCGTGTCCATGTAAACGGCACCCGTGGGAAATCCTCCGTTACCCGCCTTATTGCCGCCGGACTTCGTGCCGGTGGTAAAAAAGTCCTCGGAAAAACTACCGGGACGCTTCCCCGCATCATCGATGAGAATGGATTAGAAATCGCCATCAACCGACGTGCCGGTGCAAATATTCTCGAACAGCTTAAGA
>CAZPUW010000359.1:0-3542 GCA_964589795.1 uncultured bacterium | reverse complement strand
ATTGGGTCCAACACCGCTCGTCAATTTCCGGCAACCAGTTCGGAGTTGGGATACATTGCAAATAGCTCTGCATGCAAATGGCGATTCATTAGCAAGTGGAACATACCGTATGATTGTTGCGAACGGAGTGACAATGCCGGATACGGTATCGATCGGTTACCGGTTCTATCCGAGTTTACCGTCGATACTGCATGATACAGTACTCACCAGAGCACACAGTCCTTATTGGATTTGTCGTCCGGTAACAATTCCGCGCGGTGATACCGTTAAAATAGATTCTGGCGTCACGGTGTATCATACGTTAACACCCGGGACACAACCGGTATGGCAAGTATACGGGACGCTTCAAATCAACGGAACACCCAATGACAGTGTTCGTTTTCAACAGGTGTTTCCGTTTGATGCTCATGCTTGGATTGGAAGTATGGTTGTCGATTCAGGGGGAAGTTTACTCGCGGATTATTGGAATTTGGATACGACAGAAGGATTTTACTTGACGAAGAGAGGTAATGGCAGTTTAGTTTTGCGAAGTTCGAGACTACCGGTTCTGTTATTACTTTCTACGAAAGGCACAAATTTACTTCGTAGTTCAGAGTTCTTTAGATACCCTTATTACACTTATGGTGGCATCGAATTCTTTGCAGATTCGGATTCAGTTGCAATAATAAGTACAAAATTCCATTTTCGTTGTTTTTTAGAAATATACGATTTCTACCATCATGCTTCTTACTTAATTGATAGTTGTATGTTTATGAATGCTGGTATTGAGCTTGATGATTCGGTTAAGGTAACCCATTCGGTATTTTACAACTCTTTTCAAACTTATGATGGAAGCGTTACCATACAACTAAAACGAAACTTGCTGATAGGTGCTCAATCCGTCATCACGAAAACCGTGAATTCTATACCCAGTCCCCTCCCACCTGTGACAGTTGTGAATTCTTTATTCTTGAATACTATACGACCTTTACGTCAGTACAATAATGCTGTACCACAATACGATGTTCGCGGTTGCCTGTTTTGGCAGTGCGACACAAATCAATTACAAGATGTACGCTTCGGGCAACTCACAAGAATTAATCGGAATGGCGATTCAACTGACTTTTTCGGAAACCTCTTTCAGAATCCTCTGTTCACCGATTCCACAACCATCCCTTGGCAGTTCGCTCTCCATTCACCGATTCGAAATGGTGGTGTTTTTGATAGCTTGCCCTACCTTGGCTCCGCTCCTGATATCGGACCGTGGGAAATTGATACGTCTGTCTCAGCAGTAAAAGAAACCGTAACAGCTTTACCGACAACTTTTTCGGTTGGGAAGCCCTATCCCAATCCGACCAACGGGATGTTCAAGGTTACGATTCAAAGCCCACGTGCAAATGGTATGGAATTGACTTTTTACAATTGTCTTGGACAAACGATTCTTCACCAGTTTTTGCATGTTATCGCCGGTAAAAACTCTTTTACAATCCGGTGCCCAGACACCCTGCCGACCGGATTATACTTTGTACAGGTTGGCGGGGAGAATGCACGATTTCCGATTTTGTTGCTCAAATGAGCATGAGGAGGATTCGATGTCTCGTTTTTCAACTTTTTCCGTAGTTCTTTATTTGATGCTTTGTGTAGTATTTCACAGCGCTTACGCCCAACCAATCTCATTTTTGCGTGCAAATGTCGACATGACAGCGCGAACATTAGTGCCAGACAGTATATATGTGATTGTCGGAGATAGTAGAAACCCCGATACAATCAAGGTAACTAGCACTTTGACGATTCAGGCAGGTGTCAAGATTCTGTGTGATACAAGCACTCTGGTTAATCAAACAAATTCACTAAGAAAGAAAAAAGTGATTTTGATCAGCGACGGCGGTAGCATTCATGCTAATGGAACTTCATCATCGCCTATTCTCTTCAACGGAATTATTGATAGTCGCCGTTACGCACACATGATTCAATTCAATTTCGATCATCCGCACGCATCCAGCTGGCTCCAGCACTGCTATATTTATAGCCATGATTCACTAAATGTATATCCAAGTACGTTCGATTCGAACATCGTCATCCGGGTAAAAGCGAACCTAGATACTGCAATTCTGCATTTGAATAACTGTAGCATCAATTATCCGGATGATTATTTGATCTATCCGAATTTGAACAATCTACCGTCCGCTAAAACACTCATTTTATTGGATTCGACAAAGAATGTTGTAATCGATTCCTGCTCCTTTTTTGGTAACAACGGTCCCTACACGCCAGGGGATCAAACAGTGGCGATTCATTCAACCACTTCAAGAAATGCTCTTATTTCGAATTCACAGTTTTTGTCGTGCAATGTCATGTGTTCAGGTGACAGATCGGGTCAGTTCCTCTTGAATTCCATAAGCAACCCTGAATATATCGTTACTTATCCACTCGTGCTTGCGAACTCTCAGTTAATGACAATTACCGAAAATAATATAGCAAACTTCGATTCATTCGGCATTTCGATCGTTCATTGTGACAGCATTTTCATGAGCTTTGATAGTATTGTTACTGCACCATCCGACATCACCTCGCTTGTAGGAGTCTTTATTGACAGCTCGCAACATTGTTACGACAGTTCTTCATTTGTTGCGTTTGTTCAACAAGATGGATGGTCGGTTAATCGTACGAATTCGAGTCGATTCTCGAATTGTTATGCAACCTGTTGTTCGCAGGCAGATTACGGCGATTCGACCAATGGTTATGCTGGATTTCATTTTCGAATGGTTCATAATTTATTAATCGACTCGTGTACATCAACGTGTAACGGGCATGGGTATTCACCTGAAAGCCATAAACCATCTAACGGATACGGTTGGGGTATGATCTTTTTCTGCGATACAGTCAACAACGCACAACACGATACACTCACACCCAATGATAATACATTTTTCTCCGTTGCCGTATCTCGAAGTTATATTTACAAAAATCCTAATGCGAGCGCCGATGTTTCGATCAATTGTGACAGTGGCGTGGTACTACAGGGTTTGAAAGGCGGAGGTATCTGGGTACAAAATCACTCGCGTATTTCAATTGATACTTGTCATATTCGATACAATGCTATCGGCATCAAGGTCTCGACAGGTGCGTCACCGCTGGTGCGCGATTGCCTAATTGATTCAAATTTCATGTTACATCGTATTCCGGGTAACGATGGCAAAACTACAATCCAGTCTTCACCAGGTCTCTTTTTCGACAATCATCCGTATGGGTCTTATCTCCGCAATCGAATATATAATAATTCTATTGGTATAGTTGCTTTAGGTGGTGATAGTTATAGTAACCCTGACTCGCTAACGAATTGCAATTTGCCTTGGGTATGGAATTGTGTGATTGATCGCTCCGAGTTATCGGGAGTTACATCGAGATCTGGTGGAATTCGTCTCAGCAATTCAATTCTGTATCACAACTATTTGTCAGCAGATATGCTCGCCGATTCCGCGCATGCAACTGTATTAATTGATACCCCTACAGTTGCTAATCAATTTGTAACTGATAACTGTGTGTATGTCCGGAATCGAAAC
>CAZPUW010000358.1:0-3550 GCA_964589795.1 uncultured bacterium | reverse complement strand
CCTGTACCAAAAGAAAACAATTCGCATTAACCCAACAAACCCAACAAGAAACCATATATAAATTAGAAACACCAAACCGGCAGCACCGATAAAAAAGCACATCAGTACAAATTTCCAAATGAGGTCGATCATTTTTCTCCAAACAGTCGTTTTAGTGGAAACATGTCACCGTCTTTAGATGCCCGCACACAAATGTAACGCACCGGTTCCCGGCTCTCAAGGGTTTCACATGCTTTGTGCGTACCAAGACGGCGGTCTGTCCGCGTCCCTACGGGCTTCCCTCGCGCGAGCCCACCGCTTTGGTAACCAACGCACAAAGCCCTTGACAGCCACCCACGCGCGTTAGTGTGCGGATTGCGGGCATCTTTTTTTACGGTGACTTCCGAGCTTTCGGTTTCGGTTTACGTTGTTATATTGATGCTCATGAGCGATACAAAACGAACCCGAAACGACCGACTGAATCGGAAAAGCGATAATGAAGATTATCGGTATGAAATTGTTCATACGGAAACGATGAGTGAGCAAGACCTCGACAGCCTTGCAATGTGCATTGCAAATTGCATTTATGAAGACTTGCGGAGAGTTGCCATTGGAAATATGCGAGGCATTTTTCCCGATTTCAACCCGATTAACGACCCCAGTTTGTACAAGGGCGAAGCGGTAGAAATCGACGAGGCAACGATGAATCGTTACACCAGTGTAACGCACTGCAAGATGAATTT
Source organism: uncultured bacterium (assembly GCA_964589795.1). Classification (GTDB taxonomy): domain Bacteria; phylum Electryoneota; class JAOADG01; order JAOADG01; family JAOADG01. The sequence continues at coordinate 2,828 of CAZPUW010000358.1, read as the reverse complement.
CACGAAATATCCGGGAATCGTTTCAAGTCTTGTTTCCATATCGTTTGACGTTGTGTCAAACAAAACCGATTTTGACGAGGGAGAATCGGAATGAATAATAATATACCGGCTGTCGGTTACGTTCGATGTTCCACCGAACAACAGGAAGACAGCCCCGAACAACAGAAAAAAGCCATCCTTGAATTTGCTTCCAAGAACGGTTTCAGTATTCTGGAATGGTTTACCGATTTTGGCAAATCGGGAACCAACTTCGAGCAACGGCTCGAGTTTCAACGCTTGCGCCAAGTCGTTGAAGGAACCCCACCGTTTCAAGCGGTCGTGTGTTACGACGAGTCACGCTGGGGAAGACCGATTGACCCGGAAGAGAGCACCTATTGGCGGTTTTACTTCCGGCAACGGGGAGTCGACGTTGTGCTCGTCAAAACGTCAATAGACCCCAACAACGAATTTGCACCGATGATGAAATCGTTCGAAGGAATACAAGCCTCGCAGTATTCCAAAAAGCTCTCAGAACTGGTTCTGAGGGGAGGATTGAATAACAAGGGTTATTCGAACGGTGGTTCGGCTCCCTACGGTTACAAGCGGATTGCTGTCAATTTACGCGACGGTTCCCAACGCGAACTGTTAGACGCTCAATGGAGTGTACACAAACAGGAAAAAGTCAAGTTGGCACTTGGAAACCCCGAAGAGGTGGAGATTGTTCAGCTTATCTTCAAGCTACGCTTGCAGGGAAAAGCCTACGCACTCATTGCGGAGGCATTGAACTTGCGGGGAGTGTCTTGCCCCAAGCGCGGAAGGTCGCGCAATCAAGACCAAAAATGGAGTTCCACGACGGTGAATCGGATTCTCGATAATCCGGTTTATTATGGTGCCAGTGTTTACAATCGTGTTAGTACGAGTAAAATCATTGCTCGGCATAAAGGGCTTACGATAAATCGTGACGCCCGGAAACAAGTTTCCCGAAATCCCGCCGAAGAATGGAGCACCGAAGAGAACGCTCACCCGGAAATTGTCTCGTATGAAACTTGGAAGCAAGTGAACGAAACGAATCGCCGGGAGTATGGTGTCAAACGGAATCAACACGTACTGAAAAGCACATATTTACTTTCCGGTTTGATGAAATGCTCGGTTTGTGGTTATCCGTTTCAGGGTTGGTCGATAACCAAAAACATGCACAAGTACACCCGCTATCTTTGCAGTGGTCACGAAAAAAAGCGGGTTTGCGAAGCGTGTTCCTTCAAAGCCCAACCGCTCGAAGAGTTCGCAATTCGGGCAGTGAGGGAAACGCTTAACGAGACGCTCCTCTCCGGTAAAATTGCCGAGTATCTTGAGAAGCTTATGGACGTTGACCCCCGACAACAGGAAGTTATCAAGAGTCGCGTAAAGCAAGCTCTCGAAGAGAACGACCGCAAGAAGAAGAATCTTGCCGATGCAATTTCACTGAGTGCCAACGCGAAAGCGATAGCCACCCTCGTGGAGAAGTTGGAACAACTGGAAGCGGAAGCCGAAAGCTTGAAGAAACAATCGCTCCTCGAACAAAAAGTCGAAGCGATAGAACTTGAAATGGAGTTTCAAGCAAGTGCTGTCAAACAGTTTATTGAACAGTTTGAGCACGCTATCCGAAACTCAACCGAAGACGTGAAGAAAACTATCTTGCGAAAGTGTATTTCCGGTGTCTTGGTTGACCGGGAAGCGAAAAAATTCAAGTTCGATATACGGAAGGTTCCGGCTGTGACACCCGAACTTGAAAGACGCTACGCAATTCGCAAACCCTTGTCAATTACACTCGCAAATGTTATGAGTGCAAACACGTTCGGAGGTGCACAATGGACACTCTTTGATGGTGTTACATCCAATTCTCTGTATAGTGTATATTTTACCGATGTAAATAATGGTTGGATTGCTGGCGAGTACGGCACTATACTACATACCACAGATGGCGGTATAACATTTGTACAATCTGATTCAAACCCGCGCGTTCCGAATCATTTTGAGCTACTCCACAACTACCCGAACCCCTTCAATTCATCGACGACAATCTCTTACTCACTTCCCCAATCGAGTTCCATCGACCTCAAGCTTTTCGACGTAACCGGACGCGAATTATCTACCATCTTCCACGGGTTTCAGCAACCCGGTACGCATCGACTCAATTTCGATGGTGCATCTCTTTCATCCGGGACTTACTTCGTTCGGATGCAAGCAAATTCATTCCAACAAACACAAAAAATGATTCTCCTCAAATAATTCTTCCTTTTCCGGTCTCGTGATATTCTGCCTCGACCCCCAAAGCACTCATTTCCCTCTTCTAAAGTCATGTTTTCTTAACAATATGTAAATATAACTTGACATTATGTCAAGACAACTGTATATTACTTTCGAGATAGGTCTTTCGAAAGTTCACTATTACAATGAAAACAAACCTGAGAAAATACCGCTTCGAGCGTGGCGAGTTGAGCCAGCAACAGTTAGCCGACATGGTCTTCGTATCGCGACAGACTATAGTCTCAATCGAACGCGGTGATTATGCCCCGTCGGTGAAACTGGCAATGCTCTTAGCAAAAAAATTAAACGTCAAAGTCGAAGATCTCTTTGTGTTGGAGGAGAAGGACGATGCTTAAAAAGAAAGATTGGATATTCTGGGTCGCAACAGCGAATTTCATTTTTTCGCTTGTCCTATTCGCTGTCACGCAGGAACAACTTTGGATGTTGTTGATGGTTGGTTCCTACCTCCTCCGACCCACCCTTGCTTCGTTGGGGCTCGCCCGCAAAATCGTCGATGAACGCCAGATGAGTATCCATTACCGCTCCGGGAATCTTGCCTTCAC
>CAZPUW010000357.1:0-3559 GCA_964589795.1 uncultured bacterium | reverse complement strand
GTGTCCGATTGGGTGAAAAGTTAAGAGTCCCTGTTAAATGCGTGTGAGAAGGTTCAGTAACATCAATGATACGCAAACCCACATTATCAGCCACGAATGCATGGTTACCGGATATCGTAACTGTGAAGACATCTCCGGTTGAAACCCACGAGCCAACTTCCTGAGGATTTGAGGCGGTTTGTAATGTCAACAATTCGCAATCCCATACTACCGTCAGCAAGATAGGCATAGTTGCCATTAACGACGACATCCACCACACTACCGGTTTCGAAACGACCTATCAGATTGGGATGGATAGGTTGAGATATATTTACGATGCTGATGCCGCGATTTCCATTTATTCCGTATAAATATCCTTCCGATAAAGTAGAAGTAAGAATGTAACCGATGCTATCATTCACCGATAATGGAATCAGATTAACGGGATCAGATATATCAATAACACGCAATCCTTGCGAACTACCGAGATAAGCATAGCTTCCCAATATTGCCACACCGGCTACATAATTATTCGAATCGTTCAACGCCGAAATCTCATGAGGATTCTCGGGATTTGAGACGTCAATTACGCGCAAACCGGAATCGCCGTCGGCGATGTACACATTAGTACCAGACAACGCTAAATTCCAAGCTGAGCCCGGTGTATTACAAGTTCCTACTTGAAGCGGAGAAGCAGGCACACTTATATCGACAATCGATAGACCGGAATCACTTGCCGCTACATAGGCATAATTGCGGGAGACGATGATATTAAACGAATTAGCAGGAATTCGAGTATATCCAACAACAAAAGGATTTTCGCGATTGCTGATGTCTACTGTAGTCATGCCGTGTGATCCGCCAACGATATACAAGAAGTTATCGATTACTGCAAAGTCAGACCCAAATGCAGTAGCGCAGTAACCAACTTGAACAGGATGTAACGGATCATTGATATTCAGTACACGCAAACCACGACCAATAACGAAGGCATAACTATCCGCTATAGCAACGCTCTGCATGTTAGCAAGACCATCTCCCGAGAGATAACCCTCTTCAACAGGGTTTGCAGGATCGCTAATATTTACGATGGATAAACCGGCTACTCCCGTTGCGACATAGGCGTAATTTCCTGTAATAGCAATTTTATTAGGGTAGTCCCAGTTATGATATAGTGAACCAACATGGCGAATGTTCAAGCTGTCTTGCGCAAAGGAATTCGTTGCGAAGGCGAAAAAAGCGAGAAGAAGAGGAGTAATTAGTTTCATGCAACACATCCATTGTGAGCAATCAAATTGTGGTGTTATAAGATAGTCAGGAATGAAGGTGAGTACAATGTGAGATGCGGTGTATAATAAAAAAAAGCAAACGGAATGTTAGCGGAAAAAATGGCGGACACGGGGGTCCGCCCCTACTGAAAAATTACAATTTACCGGTATGACCGAACCCACCCACTCCCCGCTCTGAGTCGGGCAATTCGGGCACTTGCTCGAACTTAACCGACATGACGGGAGCGATAATCAATTGAGCGATACGGTCGGCACGATGAATCGAGAATGGTTCGGTGCCGAGATTCTGGATGATGATTTGCAATTCACCACGATAGTCGGCATCAATCGTTCCGGGGGCATTGGGAATCGTTATGCCATGTTTGAGAGCGAGACCACTGCGGGGCCGTACCTGACCTTCATATCCCGGTGGAATGGCAATTGCGATGCCGGTAGGAATTAATATTCTCTCATGCGGTTTAATTGTTACCGGAAGCTCGACGGCAGCACGAAGGTCGCAACCGGACGAAAACGGAGTCGCTGGGGCTGGTAGCGGGATATCTTCAAAACCAGGCCGGACGCGAGTCACGAGGATTGATATTGGTTCACTCATGGTTTTTTCCATTGATTTCGGAAGGTATAAGTTGGGTTTCGGTAAAGATTGCTTTACCCCATAGCGCACTGGCAGTACTCATTACATCATCATCGGTTACCGCATCGATTTTTTCTTCCACCTCATCTATCGAGAGGTACTCCTCTTCGTTCAACTCCATTCGCGCGATACGGGACATGCGGCTGGAAGATGCCTCCAAGGCAAGGATAATATTACCCTTCAATTGTGTCTTCGCACGCAATAGCTCCGCCTTAGGTAGCGGTTTAACAGCAATTTTCTCTAATTGCTCAAGAACGATTGTTTTTGCGGTATCGAGTTTCTTCGGCGAAGTGGCGAGATAGACTCCGAAAGCACCGGAGTCGCGGTAACTGTCGAAGAAAGTATAAATCGAATAAGCGATACCACGGCGCTCACGGACTTCCTGAAATAGCCGGGACGACATACCGGAACCGAGAATAGAATTTAATACGAAGACAGGAACTTTGCGCGGATCGCGATACCCGTAAGCCCGTACACCCATTGCCAAGTGTGCATTCTCGCTGGGGTGCGGCAGTTTTAACGGTTTACCGAGGGGTTTTTGCCGCGGCGATGGGGTACGTGGAATCGGATCATTTTTTGCCGTTAACTGCATTCTCTTTTCGACCATCTTGCAGAATTTTTGATGGTCGAGTGCCCCTGCGGCGGCAATTACGATGCGCTTGGGATGATAATGAGCATGAACAAAATCGACTAAGCGCTTGCGGTCGATTCGTTTCTAGGTTTCAAAGGTGCCCAATATCGAACGGCCATGTGGATGATGTGGAAATAAGCGTTCCTGCCACAGCTCGAAGATGAGGTCATCGGGGGTTTCCTGAACGCCACGCAATTCATCGGAAATAACATCGCGCTCTTTTTTCAATTCACGTTCGGGAAAAGTGGAATTGACGACGATGTCGGAAAGTACATCGACAGCAGATTCGAGTTCGCTGGCGAGGACAGAGGCGTGGAAGCCGGTCAGTTCGCGTCCGGTGAAGGCATTGATACTACCACCGGTCGCTTCAATTTCGGTACTGATGCGACGGGGATTACGAGTGGTGGTTCCTTTGAATGCCATGTGCTCGATGAAGTGAGCGATACCGGCAAACTCGTCGGGTTCATCGCGGGAACCGACTTCGACAAAAATACCAACGGAAACAGAACGGGCTTCCGGCATCTCTTCCGAGATTACCCGAAGCCCATTGCTCAGGACGGTACGATGATATTGGCTGGAAGAATTTCCTGCCACTCGAACTCCTAATAAAAAGCGTACTGCTAACTTAAAGATATTCTCAAGGTCAGGTAAAGCTACCTGACCTTTGAAGAATTACTACGTTACTATGAATTATTTAGCGACGGTCGCGATGTCCGCCACCACCACTGCGACCACCGCGTGGCGGGCCGCTATGGGTTTTACCGGTTTGCGGACGGGTGCCGCCGATGACACCGTTCTCATCCGGCAAGAGTGCTTTGCGCGATAAATCCATCTTACCCATCGCGTCAACTGCGAGCAATTTCACTTCGACCAAGTCACCTAATTTGAGGTAGTCCTCAACTTTGTTGACCCGCTCGTGGGCGATGTTGCTGATGTGGAGCAGACCTTCGCGTCCGGGAAGAATTTCAACGAATGCACCGAAATCGACGATGCGGGTAATTTTACCACGATAGACTTTACCGGGTTCGG
>CAZPUW010000356.1:0-3569 GCA_964589795.1 uncultured bacterium | reverse complement strand
GCGATTGTTGTTTGGCGTATCAACCGGTGTAACGGCAAGTTTTGTCATTGCCCGAAATGAGACACATGCTAAGACGGTTGAATCGCCACTATCAGCGTATACAGTGGTTGTAGAGAAGAGTAACAAGAAGAAAATCAGAGTGAGCAGTCGCTTAGGAAAATTGAAGTAGTAGTAAGAAAAAATGGTTTTCCTCCGCAAACAATTATTTGTGAAGCTTGCAAACGTTCATAATGTAATTAATTCGCCTCGAGTTCGGCAAACCATTCTACGTCCGGCGTCCGGGGAAACATATCTAACAAACGGATTCGGGAAAGTTGGTACCCTCCGGCAATGAATAACTTCAAATCTCGTGCCAGCGCAGCGCCGTGACAAGCCACATATCCTATTTTACGTGGTTTTCGGGAAAGGATTTCGCGCACCATCCGTTCACCGGCACCACGAAAAGGGGGGTCGAGTAATATCGCCTCAGGCCGAATATCCCGTCCAACCGCGGCAAATCCTTTTTCGGCATCGATCCGGAAATAAGAAACGGGAAGTGGTTTCTTCTTCAGAGCCCGTTGCCCATCCCGAATCGCAGTGCCGCTCATCTCGACAACATATACTTCGTTTCCGTATATGGTAGCAATTCTTCTCGCGAATGGGCCGTACCCACCGTACAAATCGAAAACCGTACCTACCACGTCCGAACACCACTCTTCGACGCTGGAAACCAGAACCCGTGCAACAGCATCATTAACCTGACGAAAAGTTAAAGGATGCGTAGCGACACCATCGTGGCCAGTGAGAAGTAATTCACCGGCAATAATTTTAGTTGCATTTTCATCTTCTTGTTTTTCATCGCGGGTATTATGAGAAGCCGTTATTCCAACTAAGCCACTGTAGTTACTAAAAAAACCCTGTAAAAGAGTTATTTCGTGTTGTGTGAATTGAACATCGGTCAGGAAATGAATATGGAGGCCATCACCACTACGTAAGATCAGTCGAGATGTTTTTAGTAACAAGGATTTCCATGCCGTTTTGGCTTCCGTCACGATTTCATGTAATAACTGTCGTAAGACTTCTTCGGCGAGAAAACAATCTTCAATCGGGATAATGCTTTCGGAATCATTTGCGGGATGATACCCTATCAATATCTTACCACCACGGCTCTTAACACTTAACTCAATTTTATTGCGATATCCCCATTCTGAACCGGCGGTTAGTATTTCCTTCAGTTGATACTCTATCCCACCAATCTTTTGTAATGTGGAATTGGCGTGAATGAGTTTTGCATTTAACTCGGCTTCTCTGGACATGCAACCGAACCGGGATGCCGGGCATTTTTCGGCATGGGGGCAGGGATGGGGAGCGCGATCAGGAGAATCGGACAGCCGCCTAATCAGGCGACCTCTCCAGACACCGCCACGGGTAGCAAGTTCGACTTCACCGCTCTCGCCGGGCAACAAACCTGCAATAAAGCCGACACGACCTTCGTGACGGAATACCGCCTCACCGGCAGCACCTAAATCAGTAGCGATTACGATAGCACGATTCATCATCGATGAAAACTCACGACGGCGAAATATGATTCAGTACCGCACACAAATGCACCCTGTGTAGGGTCATAACAGATATCGTGCAACCAGTGATTGATGTCGGAGGTTAATGTCCAGTTAATCTTGTCATGGCTATGATAGATCCGCCCGCGGCGACTATTTATCGTCGTCGTAGTGTCGTTGTATAAGGATATCGCAAGGTACATTTGATCGCTAACTTTAATAACACGATTGAATTGCTCGAGCGGTGATGCGGCAATGTTTGTACTATCCCAAGAAGCGCCAAAATTCGTAGAATGCAAAATTACACCACCATTACACGCCATGAGTAATTCGTTGGATGAGAGAAACAGAATATCGTTTGCTGGAGAAGCGATGTCTGCCGCCGCTGACCAGTCAATACCGCCATTCATCGTTCGATAACCGGCAGTGCTGGTAGTTATATAACCATAGATACCGCTCGAATCAAACGCAACTGCACTGAACGAACTGTTCGAAGCATTGGAAATTGTCGGATGATTCCACGATAAATAGGGTGAAGCTGCAACGAAAGGCCCGGGCGAATTATCCGCCGTTGCCCATACCCTGCCGGATAAACCAACCGCGCTTTGACGAAACGAATAGGGCGACACACGAATGGAATCCCATGTTTGGCCATCAAACGACCATAGGACATAACCATTGTCAGCAAAACCGAGATAGTGTTCACCTACAGAGTTGAAATTCCAAATTTGATTCTGGATGGGTATCGACACCGCATTCAACCGCGAAGGTGAGCCCCGGAGTAAAAGACCATCCTCACCACCCACATAATACGTCCCACCAAAAATGTGGACGGTATTTAAATGTTTTCCATTGGCTGCTGGAACATAGATTGAATCGACAGATAAAATGCTGGTGGAGTCGGGAGGTGCGCTCGGTATTGGGGTAATAATTTTTTGGACTTTACAGCCAGCACTGAAAAGTAGAATGGTCAGAAAAAAGATTATTTTTGGATAGTTCTTCCCGAGTATCGGGAGGCCGCAACACCGGCTAATATCAAAAATGCACCTGAAGCGGTCTGCCATGTTATCACTTCTCCCAGTATTAATCCAGCAAATAATAACCCCCACACGACATTAAGATATACCACCATACCGGTTCTTGCCGCACCGCGTTTTTGCAATAGCCATGTCCAGATGGTGAATCCTATTACTGTTGAAAAGATACCGAGAAAAAGGGCACACATCCACCCATTGAAATCATAGGGGACACCATTTGGAAAAGCCATGGGTGCAAATGGCAACATCGTTAGAATCCCTATGGTGCTGGCAGCCGAAGTCGCCGCCATTGCGCCGCAACGATCGAGGACGTCATGGAGAAGGATTGTGTATGTTGCCCAACTCACCGGACAAAGTAGAATTACAACAATTCCCGATAATGCATTCCGGTCGAAACCGATTCCGTTGCGAGCAAGAGTGAGGATGAAAACACCGACGAACGATAACGCCATACCGCCAAGAAAACTTACCTTTACCCGTTCGCCATGGACAAAAAAAGCACCAAGAAGGATAACAGCAGGGTTCAGTGCGATAACTAAACTGGCTAAACCGGCACCTACTTTTGTTTCACCAGTGTTTAATGCGATGTTGTAGATTGTAGATGCAAACAATCCCGCTACGGCAAGTTTTACCCAATCCGGCCAAGCTAATTTTTTCAAATCCGCCCGATACCAAAATGCCATGAAGGCAAAGACGGGCAGTGTCGGAACGAAGCGTGCGAATATAAGTTGACTGGGGGTAAATGTTTGAAGGGCAATCTTGATAAATGCGAATGCTGAACCCCAGATGGCTGTCAGCAGAAGTATAGCAGCGTATTCTAACTTCCGGCTTTTACTCACCGAAATAACCAAAGCAATGGAATTAAAGTCGACGTACCAATAATCAAAATCATTGGAATCGACCATCGACGGTAATTTATTGTTCCTGAGGTAAATGCGATTACTGATTTCAGAACACAATTGGCAAAAATCGATATTGCGATACCAGCGAGTAA
>CAZPUW010000355.1:0-3576 GCA_964589795.1 uncultured bacterium | reverse complement strand
ATATTGATGACGGCAGCGCGTGTTGCCTCGAGTGGTTTACCGCTGATAACGCTCTTCACGACTTTAGTGAGCATGTCGCCGAGATAGATGCTGATAATTGCCGGTGGTGCCTCGTTGGCGCCTAACCGGTGATCGTTTGCGGGTGAGGCGATTGCCGCTCGCAATAGATCGGCGTGTAAATGCACAGCTCGTACTACTGCCGCAAGGACAGTAAGAAATCGGGCATTGCTAAGCGGTGTTTTGCCGGGGTCGACTAAGTTGTGTCCTTCGTTATCCATAATCGACCAATTGTTATGTTTGCCGCTCCCGTTGATTCCCGCGTATGGTTTCTCATGCAGCAAACATTCAAAATTGTGCCGACGGGCAACGGTTCGCATTACTTCCATTGAAATTAAGTTGTGGTCAGTAGCAATGTTAATTTCTTCGAATAGCGGCGCAATTTCGAATTGCATTGGTGCAACTTCGTTGTGGCGGGTGTTTACCGGAATGCCAAGTTTGTATAATTCGAGTTCGAAATTCTGCATGTAGGCAAGCACGCGTTCGCGAATCGCACCGAAGTAGTGGTCTTCGAGTTCTTGTCCCTTGGGTGGTTTTGCTCCGAACAATGTTCTACCGACGGAGACTAAATCCGGACGTTGTAAGTAAAATGTCCGGTCAACCAAAAAGTATTCTTGTTCACAGCCAAGGTATGCGGTAACATGCTTTGCCGAAGTGTTTCCGAATAACCGGACGATGCGTAGAGCTTGTTGGTTTAGCACGGAGAGGGAACGCAGCAACGGGGTTTTCTTGTCAAGGGTTTCGCCGCCCCAACCAAGAAAAATGGTCGGAATGCAGAGCGTTTTTCCGTTTATTCCTTCAATGATGAACGCTGGACTCGTAGGATCCCATATTGTATAGCCGCGTGCTTCTGCTGTTGAGCGAATCCCACCGGAAGGAAAGCTCGAAGCATCCGGCTCGCCTCGCAATAAATCTTTTCCTGAAAATTCCGAAATGACACTGCCGTCTCCGATAGGAGAAAGAAATGCTTGATGTTTCTCCGCGGTTACACCTGTTAATGGTTGGAACCAATGTGAATAATGGGAAGCCCCTCGTTCCATTGCCCAATCCTTCATCGCTGTGGCGACCACGTCAGCGATTGCTGGATCAAGTGTTACCCCGTAATCGAGTACTTCTTTCATGTGATCGTATGCAGACCGGGGCAATGCTGCATGCATCGCAGAAAGCGAGAAGACGTTTTCGCCGAACAATTGGGTCGGCATTGTAATTTTATCCATCGGCTGCCGGGAAGAGTGGGGAGTGGATAGAATTGAACTACGTCTTTTCGAGTTAGAACTCATTAGAATTCCTTTCGGTAGTGATTATGTAAAAGAGAAATTGGAATTTTGAATCACCTGAAACGGATGCAAACCGAATAATACAAGTACGATATAAATATCGGGGTTTTTGGAGTGACTCTCGGTGACTTAAAGTTAAACGAAAAATCAATGACTCTCAATGTGGTTCAAGTGGACGACGGGTTGCTGGGCTTGCTGATATGTGCTATATTTCTTACTGTGAGAATAGTGACCATACAACACCTCTTCCGTTCTAACATCTAAAATTCTTGTCGCACCCGATATCTCCGACACACTTTCTGTGAATCAGTAAACCCGGTTCCAATACCATTTTTATTGATTTAGTCGTAGAGTTGAAGCAGACATGTGAAGTGTTCGAATCAGGAAATGTAGTTCCAACCAATTTCATCGACTTCTGGATTAATGCACTACGTAGTTAAACTCTTCATCAATCTCGTTGGATGTTAAAATGGCGGACGCGGTGTCCGCCATTTTTGCACTAATAGCTCTTATTTTAATCCAATGGTATGGTCAAACCATATCCCAAAGCATTGCCATTCCATGTTATACCCGGCTTGATGCCCTTCCAGAATGAATGCTTGAGATGCAAATCCGCATTGTCATCGTTTACAATAACCGTTTTGCCGCGCGCTTCGCTGAGTTTCGCCATTGTATAACCAATTGAGATACCCAACGGATAATCACTCGCCCAATGCACACCGTTATTCACCATTGCATATCCACACAATGTCATGAGTGTGTAACCAAACGGACGTATCCATGTCTTTTCGGGGTAGTTATCAGCGATGATGGTTACTGTCGCCATCGCTGTCGCAAGGTGTCCGGTGGGGTATGCGTCGTACTTTGGAACATGCTTTCCATAATCGGTTAAATTAGGAAAGAACCGCCATTTCCCACCCGGTGCCGTTGCGACGCTGGCGCATTCCCGTCCGGTTGAGTGTTTCAGAATTTGAATAACAGTGCCGGTTGTTCCAATCGCTTCAACCAATTGTGCACCGGTTTGTTGAGCGCGCCAATCATGTTCAATCGTACCGTACAACCAAATCCCGCCCGATACCGACAAGTGGGTTATTCCATCACCGAGAAAATACATTGCGGTATTTGCATCGGAGGGAAAATTCAGGGGAAGTTTGATTACTTGGCCGTTGTACTTCACACTACCGCGAACGACCGGTGATTGGTGCTCCCGGTGGCTCAAATTTATTTTGTCTGCAAACTCCCGCGCTTCATCGGTAATCTTTTGATCGTAGGCAATCAGGATCGCAGTGCTGGCTGCCATCTCTACCATTTCTGGAATTTTCTCTTTCCGGAAAGTAACTTCAAAATATTTCTTGATGTTGATAAACGGAAATGTATAATATCTCGAGGGTTTGGCGCGCAGATACGTATAGTAAATGCCCGGCTTCACTCGATACACAACGACAGAATCCGAATTACCCGGCGCACCTATCGGTAATTGCGAAATCGTTTCGTCGATTTGTGAAGGATATGCGAAGACGTTCGAATACGTTGAACTGTAAGTCACGCCGATTTTATCCGCAGACCATGCCTGCGCACTTAGCAAAACGAACACGATGAACAGTGTTAACTTTCTAATAGAGAACAACAACTAAATACTCCTGACCGATGAAAGCAAATTCCTTAACAAAAAGCGCATGTTAATTTGTACCTTATTCATGAGACGATTGAACGGCTAAAAATATTCGTCCTTTGGCTTTAAAACAAATTTTTCGTTAAAACGCAAAGAGAAGTAAAAGTGTCTTTTATTTCAAAATAAATACCATATTTGTTGAAAAACACACCAATAAATCGTCATTTTCACTATGAACCTGTTTTTTTTTATATTGTTAGATACGGAATCGATTGTTTGATCGTTTCCTTACGTTATTTTTCCCGGAGTATTCTAATGAAAATCACAGTAATCGGTGCGGGTAACGTCGGTGCTTCCGTCGCACTCCGCATTGCCGATCAAGATTTGGCAAATGAAATAGTTCTTATCGATATCCTCGAAGGTATCCCACAGGGCAAAGCTCTTGACCTCTGGCAATCAGGACCTGTTCAACAGTATGATGCAAGAGTTGTCGGTACCAACGACTATGCCGATACCGCAAATAGCGATATCATCGTGATGACCGCCGGCTTGGCGCGTAAACCCGGTATGTCACGAGACGATTTGCTCGTAGCCAATACTGAAATCGTTCGCGACGCAATTTCCAAAGTG
>CAZPUW010000354.1:0-3580 GCA_964589795.1 uncultured bacterium | reverse complement strand
CTTCGCACTAAAAGCGGAAACCCTCCAATCCGTTACCGCCCAACCACCCACCCTAAGGATGAAAAAAAAATATAAAACCGCCTCACAATTGGTGAGGCGGTCCTTTCAAGTAAAAACTTATGTTCCTACTTCAATAACACTGCTTTCTTGGTAGCGACAAACGAAGGCGAGCGCATCGAAATAAAATATACACCAGATGAAACTTTCATGCCGCTGGCATTGTTGCCGTTCCATTCGATATGGTAGGAACCGGCTTGGAAATTCTTATCGGCGAGGGTCGCTACCTTCCGGCCAAGTGCATCGTACACGATGATTTTCACTTTACTCGAAGTGGGAACATCGAAGTGAATTCGGGTCGTCGAGTTAAATGGGTTAGGATAGACAGGATATAACTTAAAGCTCTTCGGGAGCGGTGCCTCAGGTTGAGTAGGACTCATGACTTGGGACATTGCAAGCATACTGTCTGTCATAGCACGGGCAATTTCAAGGTTCTCATACTCGAATGGTTTACGTTTCGCTTTCGGTGTCCGCAGTAACCAATTCGACAGATACTTGTCGTAGCGAACACGAAGCGAATCATACGAATTACTTTCCTGTAAAATTACTTCGCGCACGTTATCCGCAATGGAAAAATCCTTCTCGGCATCCAATTGATAAGTCACACTGAACAAGAGCTCTTTACGGTCGGGACCTTTATAAGTAAGCAATTCTTTTAGCGAAGTTTGTTTTTGAGCAAAACGTTCGAGAAGAGAATCGATAACAAAACAACTATTGCGTTCCGGTTCTTCAATACGCTTGTTACTAAGAGTTGCGCCACATTCCAAACCTGCAGAAGATTGTCCAGTAGTATCCCAATGAACAGTATCTGCTGGATAGAACCGGTTTAAAGTTGCATGTGGCTCGAAATAATTACCTGCCAATTTTATTTTTGAGCTAACCGATCCACCATAACTAAAATACGTACTTGATCCGAGAATAAAGGTGTTTCCACCGTTTTCAAAATCCGGAGTTGAACCAATCATATAAAATATTCTGGTACTGTCACCTTCGATTACATTTGCACCTACTTTTGCGTTTAGAGTATCCTTAAATAGTGGTCTGCCACCATTATTGATATAACACGCATTCGGTCGATTTGCATAAATATGGTTGCAGGTGAGAATAGGGTCTGACGAGACGATATAAATTCCTCCTACCTTTGAAAATTGATTGCTGCCATTATTGTGTACGTCACATTCGGTTATTCGTCCTTTAACATCCGCAGAGCTATTATTATGATCCCATGAAATTCCCACTTTACTATTGTTCCAAATCGAATCCCTTTCCAATGTCGCATTTGCATAAAGCGCCCATGCACCATATAAAAATCCTGAAATTTTCGAATTTCTGACTCGATTGATTAAGGAATCGTTGGATTCACCATCGAAAACAACGCCGTATCCCGCGCCAGCTGTTTTCGAAGTAAAGACGCAACTATCTGCATCGACAGTTGCGGCATTATGGAACCATGAAATGTAACTGGAAGAGATGGTATCACGGCGCATTAAAAGAGTATCCGTTTTCACGGTTGACATTCCGGCATAAATGCCATCATCCGCAGTGATATTGCAACTGTCCACCAATACATTACGCATTAAGTGTGTAACTTCAATCGCATATGTAGTGCTATCCATCGTGCATTGCGAAATATCACTAAGACCCGCAATCGAATCGATTGAAATTGCGATGTTGGCAATATTATGAAATGAACAATTGCGAATCGTGACGGGGCGCGTAGTCGTAGTATGTGTACCATATACGGCAACGCCATTCGAATCATTCTTAAATGCAATATTCGTAAGGGTCAGTGTATCGGTCTGCAACGTATCGATAATAGGGTGTGCGCAATTCACGAATTCACAGGAATCGAGTTCAACGATGCCGCCTTGATTATGGATGACTATGGGAAGATTCTCGAAGTGGGCATGTTTACCGATGACTTTCCCGCCGGGGAGTACTTCGATGGCGGGGTTGGAAAGGGTCGCACCATCATAGAGTTTGACGGTTGTCATTTTATTGAGTGAGTCAGTGCTGTCACGACCCGCAAAGATAAGGACTCCGCCTGAATCGACAACTAACTTACCAATGTCTGCTAAAATTACTTTGTAGTTTGGGTAGATGATACTTGTATCCCCGGAGTACATGGTATCCGGTTCTATGAAGTAATCGTAAAAGTTTTCATACTTTAAACTATCTTCAGGATCATTAAAGCTGTAAGTTGAAATTTTGTATTTAAAATGTGAATTCGATTGTTTAGTTTTTTTCCCGAAATGGATTGCTGTAGCAGTCTTGTAAGATTCATGTAAAGTACTATCCGGCCCAACAATATTAGTTAGAGATGTTACAGAATATTGTGTTGTTTGCCTTTTAGCCGGACGAAGAGTATCCACAAACACAGTATCCCCAGTAGTGATTAAACCCGAGACGCATCGTAACCAGTTTTGACTTTTTCGATACACTTTGCTGATTGGTATAGGAATCCCACTAAATTTTCGACGAAACGCCGTTGTCCATGAAATAGCGATGCTGTCACAATCCTTTTTCCAATATATGGCATCTACTTTGGGGGGTGGTGGTGTGGGGAAGGAATCATTTGAACGCATATTGTGTTCCCAATAAACCGACCACAGTTTAGGGTAATCAGGAGTGCGATAGGTAATCGTTGGACTACCGAATGATGAACTAATTTTATTGTAAAGATCGTATTCCGTGAATAATGAATTTGCATCATGTGTGGTTAAAGTCGTCCAAAAACCATCGTAACAATAATTATCGCAGATACCATCGGGATCAGAATCCGGCTGAACTGCATCATTAACATTATTATCACGTAAATCCCACAGAATTCCCGCAACTTTACCTTCATTAAACCCTTTTATTGCATCAATTTCAGTTAAGACTCTTACATTTTGTCCCCGAATCTGTCCTGTTTCAATATTGACAGAAAATCCAAGTGAATCAACCGTGTTAAAGTTGATATAGAATGGTGAATTTGTAACAGCACAGGCAAAAAAATTGCAAAATCCCTCTGTCCAAGCTTTCAGTTCGTTGGTTGGTCCATCCCAATCATGTTTAGCACCTTGAGAATTTGATATTTTCAAAGTGTCTGCGACAATATGTCCAAATTCATGCAAAACCGAGCAATCATTCCATTGGGAGTGATCTTTTTTATCGATATAGATTATCCCATTCACGCGACTATTTCCAAAACCTGAAGTATCTACATAACCAGAATCTTTCCATACAACTTGATAATTTCCCAAATTAGTTATTGACAAAGTATCATTAACCCAAATATTACCTTTAATAATCGTTTGCCCAATGGCCATTGCCCCTTCATTTATGGAATCTACTGGTGATGGAAGTGTATCGTTTCCCAAATCAATTAGACTATTTTGCCGAATATGATGCAATAAAGTATCTACACGTATATCTTGAGTTCTTAGTGAATAAAGAGTACCATTCGGAGAAGGTCGAACCTGACAAATCGTATGATTATTAGAATCTCTAAACTCTGCAATCGCTTTTACGTATACACCTG
>CAZPUW010000353.1:0-3594 GCA_964589795.1 uncultured bacterium | reverse complement strand
TCAAACGAGCTTCGCGTAAGTGAAGTCATAGCAAAAGCCATGTGATCTTCCTGTTGTGGTAAGCGTTATACCTGCAAGTCGCTTCGATTGAAATTAAGCGAAGATAGCAAGACAAAAAAAGAGCGGAACAATGTTCCGCTCTTTCTCATTCTGAATGAATAACCTACTTGAGAAGCATTAACTTCTCGGTTGCAACCCGACCGCCTGCTTCGAGCCGTGCGAAATAAACGCCTGACGCAAGACCCTTGGCATTCCAAGTAACCCGATACGAACCGGCGAATAAGTTGTTGTCCGATAACGTGGCAACCACTCTTCCTTCCATATTGTATACCTTCAATGTTGCTTTTGACATCTTCGGTAAAGAGAAACGAATTGTCGTCTGCATATTGAATGGATTTGGATAACTTGGTTTGAGCGCGAACTCTTCTGGATTCAGGTTAACTGCTTCCGGTGCCGACATGAATTGGAACCACGAAAGTACTGCACCAAGTAAATGCGGCAACTCCGTTCCACAACTATACGTGGCAGTACCACCAGTTGTGTCTTCGGAACCGGCAGCTTGAATCATGCATGGGAACAGTACCAGCTTGGCACCAGATACGGTACGACGCACACCGTAACCAAATCCATCATTATAACCGGAAAAAACGGCGGTACCACCACTTGGTGTGATGTAATCGTTCCAATTATGGCGGCTTGGGCTGGACATATTTGCGAACCTATAAAGCATTTCCGGTTCGGTATTATACGGTGATTGGACGGTATAACTACCGGAAATAGGATCGCTCGCTACACCGACAAATACGCTGTCAGCTGTTGAATCAGGATCACTGACGCAACTACCAACACCGAATTTATCGAAGGCGAAATCGCCGGTAGCAAAGTTATGAGTGACAGAACCGGGTACGCCAGCGCCGAAGAAATAGTCCTGATCGGCTACCATTAAATTATGCCCGGCATTGACATATGCAACCCACGGATTGGAAGACGGCGAACCCATCGCGGGAATATGGCCGTTGTTACCCCAACCGATGTACAGAATGTTATTCCAGCCATGCATGGTGACCGATTGATCGATACCATTATTGGAAGCGATATCCCAAATCTCATAAGTCGGGCTTCCGATTTGCGCCAACGCTTGGTTAATCAATGGAGTTTGATCGCCGTCAGCGGAGGTCGATAGGTTATCGGTAACGATTAAGAGATTGGCGGAGCTGTGAACGGGTGAAACAATCATAAATGATTGCGGGGTCTCAATGGTCGTACTATGACGTCCGCTGCGATCGACACAATCCACCCAATAGTCGACCATACTGCTGTCGGGTACGGTTGTTCCGGCAGTGAATGTGCAACCATACTGATCTTGCGTGCCGGTTGCAGTCAAGGCAACCGAATGAACCAACGTGTCGCCTTCGACTCGCCACTTCAAACGCAGAGTATCGTTCGCACCAATCGTCGTACCATAAAATAAATTACAAGTAAACTGCCACGGTCCGTTGCCCGAATACGAATTCGGAATTTGTGACGGCGACTGAATAATAATCGGGGAGCCCCACGGATACGTAACAAGGCACTGCGCGGCGATATCGAGAATAGTCGCCGTGCTCGCCGAGTATGAACCCCAAGTGTGTGCAGCGCCTGCATTCCACGGGCCACCGAACCACGTATAGGTAAATCCGCGTGCAGTCACATCATCGGCGAGGGGCCGGGTGGATGTCTGTGCGGATTTAATAAATCCGATTACAAATTTATCCGATGCACCGGTAGAAGGATTGCCAACAACAAAACCGGAACCGGTAGCCAAGCCGACATCTGCGGTTACCCATTGATTTGTTGCGGTAATCGTGTTAGGTGTGAATGTACGGATAATACTACCAATCGGGCTGACAGCAGTGTGACCGCGAAGAGCCGTTGCACGACCGGTCGGGAATGAGTCACGAGCCGTTTGTGAGTAATTTGCAACAAATGCAATATTATTTCCGGTATCGAAGTACTGATACTGAACCGTATAAACAGAACATGCTGCTGCCGGTTCCAGCACTACGGCAAAAGTATCACCTGCAGCACCGCTGCCAAGGTAGTACTCGTATGAGCCGTCCGTTCTACCTACCGGAAAAAATGTATTCAGTTCGTCTATTGTATTCGGATTCACAGGTCCTTTTACTGCCGGGCGATAAGGATTAATATCCTTCGAGTTAAGCATATACCGCGGGGTGGACGTAGATAAGGCAACCATTGCCGTTATCGTGAGCACGAATACGACGAATACAATACGATTCCAATTCATTCGTCTGCCTCCTTGTGTGGATGAATAAAACCTATACAATAGATACGTTTGATATGTATTTGATGTTGTTGTAGTACGCACTGTTTCGAGAAAAAGCAATCACATCTCTCACTGGTTACGCAAACTTTGCATCAACGAACGTAACATTCCGATAAAGGTTGAATAGCTGTCAGTTCGCAAATAATCGACACGGTATTGAAATGTACTTGGCGGTGTGGGATTAGCGATGGCAAACATCGAACTGCCGCCTTCCACCAACGAATCGAGCGGGATAGTAACCGTCGAATTATTACCCGTTGTTCGTGTCGTATCCTGTATTGAAACGATATATACCAACGACGGATCGGGTACGTCTATCCGTATTCTTCCGTTTTGCACGGTTGAAGAGTCCAATAAATTGACACCCAACGAACGCCTTACCCGCGGTAACAAAGAAGTATTGTTATACAGCGAGCTGTCTAATTTGGTTACTTGTGTGAGCGCCCACGAATACCGGTTCATATTTAATGCCGCGTCGGCGGAAAGAAGTGTGACACGACGCCAATCAACTGACGTGTCATGCCGGAACCGAAAATTGGGCATTCTTGTAAGAATGTTTTGTGTCTCGTTCCATGTCGTTTGGAAATCACCGGTTATAAAATCTACTTGCGCCAAACCGGTAATTGCCTCAACCGTTAATGTCTCGACCATCGCTGTTGTCAGCCCTAAATCTGGTAACGGCGCAAGTGCAACCACATTGTTGAGGTTCCCGCGAGCTTGATCGAGCTGGTTCACTTGAATACTCGCCCATCCGATTCCGAGATAAGCTTCCAGCGAAGTCGCGTCATTCGCAGCAGCAATGGAAAAATTATCAAGCGCGCTTTGGTAATCACCGGCATGATAATCCGACCAACCATCTGCGATTAACGATGATACCGAAATCGGGGCACTCGTATTTACGTCCTTACTATCGTGCGATTTACAACCTGTGATAATCACCAAGAAAGAAACCGCAACCGCTATGGGAAATGTGCTTATAGTATTTTTCATTTTCGGCTCCTTTCTACTGTACCCGTACCAGTTTAAGTGTGCGTTCCATACTTCCACCCGTAATCCGGGCAAAGTAAATACCGCTTGGTACTTCACTGTGCCAGCTTAGTACGTGACGGCCTGCGGAAAGCTGATTGTAATTCATTGTCGCTACGGTTCGACCCAATACGTTGTATATAACCACTTTGACATTGCTGCGCTCAGGTAGCGCGACGGGAAGTGATATCGCGCCATTAAATGGATTCGGGTATCCGTTTCCTACATCATAACGCAAAGGT
>CAZPUW010000352.1:0-3595 GCA_964589795.1 uncultured bacterium | reverse complement strand
CGAGAAAATCTCGCCAAAAGAAAAAAAATTAGTAAATCAGGATTTCCTAAACAAAGTTCGACAGCGGAACCACCGACCTCCCAGTATTCAACGTACCGGCGGTCCCGACGCATTCGGCTACTTATTCGCCGACTCGCAAGAACCGAATGGCCCGGCATTTTCGTGGATAGAACGCTCGGATAATTCTACCATAGTTCCGTTAACATCGTTCACTGACGTAGAAGATGGATATTGCGGCCCGGTAAATTTGCCGTTTCAATTTCCGTTTTATGGCGTCGGTTATGATAGTATGTATCTCGGATCAAATGGGTACATTTCATTCAATTCGGGTTATTCAGGGATTCCAAGCTCTACGCTACCTATTGATTATCTCGGTGCGATGATTTGCTTTTGGGGATCAGATTTAAATCTCGGTTACGGCGGTACAACTGTCTGGTATCAAACTTTAACCAACCCAAACCGGTTAGTTATTACTTACGACAGCGTCGCGATAAGTTATTCGCCATTTGAGCGTTTATCGGCACAGGTTGTGTTATCTGGTAATGGAAGTATAGTCATACAGTACCGAAATATCAGCAACTCAGCTTGGGTATCAGCAATCGGCCTCCAAAACAGTGAACGCTCGTCATACATCTCGTATTCTCCTCCAGCGCCGCAATCAAATACTGCGGTTGAATTTTACACCCCCTGTTCGTTAGTTGTAAACTATTTACCCGTAAACAACGCGTTTCAAGTACCGGTTACGACGAATTTGTCGTGGCGACCCGGCGAATGCACCAATTCATATGATGTTTATTTTTCGAGCAACCGGAACGATGTTCTTTCGATGTCGCCAATTGCGCGGGTTGCGACCAATACCAGCGAAACAAGCTGGACGCCATCGGGAAATTTACTTTCCGGTACGAGATATTACTGGAGAATCTTCAGCCGTAGTGCGACCGATTCAAATGCGAACGCAATGAATACTTTCAGGACATTTTCACCAGCGCTTAGCGGAACACAAACCATCGGTGGTAACAATCCGAATTTCGCAACCATTCACGATGCGATTAATACACTCAATCTTATTGGAACCTCAAACGGAGTCACATTTTTGATTCGCGGGGGAGACTACGACGAACCACCGGATTCAATTAGTGCTTCGTCTAACAGCGGCGTGAATGCAAGAGTTGTATTTAAACCTGCGGATACGATGGGTGTATTTATTCATAAAACGAGCCACAACAACGATATGTACGGGTTTGAATTGGTCGGAGCCAGTTACATTACATTTGATGGGAGTCAACCCGATGCCCCCGGTAGAAATTTTATTTCGTTGGACTCACCTGACGGGAGTTGCGAAATCGGATTTTATATTACCGGCGGCAGTAATTACTGTAGCATAAAAAATGTCAATATCACTTTCCCGATAAATTACCCGTACGAGCAAATTTACAGTGTCTCAGAATATGAAACTAATTACCAACCCTGTAACTACGACACGGTAAAAAATTGTTTTTTATCCGGTGGAGCAGATGCTTTAACCATCGATTCTTATAGTATGGAATTTATCGGATGGGTAGTATCAGGGAACCGGATAGCAGATTTTTCTGAGAACGGAATAACATTCAACGTTTCTAACGGTTTAGTTAGTAAGAATATTATCACCAGTAATAACGTATCCAATAATTACGAATGCATGGGAATAAACGGCTCGTACTGCGTTAACTCGGTAATCGACGGTAACTGGATATATGGTATGAATGGCTCGGCATCCGGAAACTATGTATGCGGAATTCGCCTCTACGGCGACGGAGCCAATATCATTTCGAATAACATGATCAACCTTGATCAAGCATACAATAGCGGATTACTCGGTATAAGTATCGGTTATTCGGGAGGTAATGTAATCAACAATACTGTCAGAATCGGTGGTACTTCAAATTATAATTCACCGTCTTATGCATTGGATATCGAAGGTATCGTCGATACGGTTGCGAATAATATTTTGATGAATGTTCGGGACGGCTACAATTCAAATTCTTCGAGTTATTGCTTGTTGGCCTATCCACAGACACCATTTACATATAGCGATCACAATGTTATTTCTACGGGCGATGAGTCAACGAACGATTTCAGATATGTGGCAATGTATAACTATACAAATTATAATTCATTGAGTGATTTGCGAAATGTTCCCGGTTATATTTGGGACGTACATTCTTACTCATTGCCGGCTTCATTCTCAGCAATTCCCGATTTACATATCAGCACAACTTCGCCGACAATCGTTGAGGGGCACGGGCAACCATTTGCCTCAGTTCCTTACGATTTTGACGGTCAAACCCGAAGTACGGTAAGCCCGGATATTGGTTGTGATGAAGGTAACTTCACAACAGCCACTGATCTGGAAAATCCCGTCATTTCGATGTCTCCGCTTGGCAATTGGTTTCAAGCTTCATCTCGGGTAGTGTCAGCAACAATCACCGACAACATCGGTGTAGCCAATGGAACAAATGCGCCAAGAATTTATTTTAAACGAACAGATGAGTCAACATGGAGCTGGCATTCAGTTGATTCGATAGGAACCAATAATACCTTCTATTTTACGATTTCCGCATACCCGTTGAATTCAGTAATTCAATATTACGTTGCCGCTCAAGATACTTCACGAAATGTAGTGACCTATCCGTATGGCGGGTCGGGCACTAATCCTCCGGGAACTACACCTCCTTTCACACTCAACCGTTATTATGTTGCATTACCGTTAAACGGTATTAAAACGATAGGTGGAATAAATCCCGATTACCCAACAATTCATGCCGCCATCAACGCATTAAATCATATCGGAACGACGACCGGCGTCACATTCATGATTCGCGGAGGTACATACACCGAGCCGGGTGATTCTATTTTTAGCAGTGCAGGTGGAAGTGCCAGCAATCGAATTATTTTCCGACCGGAAGATACTTCGGGTGTGGTAATCAATAAAACTTTTCCGACGAATACGAACTATTCACGGACAGGTTATTACTTATGGAACACGGATTACATAACTTTCGACGGCAGTGTCCCGGGCTATCCGGGCCGACGATTTCTAACTCTGACTTCAAGTGATTCTACTTGTGACTATGGTTTTTACTTCGGAAACGGCTGTGATTATTGCTGCGTGAAGAACCTAAACATAAATGGTTTATCCCGGATCAGTTATACCAGTTCGATAGCTGTTTACAGTGTCAGTAACTCCTCACAACAACCACCCACATTATGTAATTACGATTCTGTGCTCAACTGCAGCATTTCCGGTACACAATACGGTATAGAATTAGACTCCCCGGAAAGCGGGTTAGTCAGTGCGGGCTGGACGATTGCGAATAACGAATTATTCGATTTCCAGTATACTGCAATAAGCGTGACAAGTTCCAACGAAATTGCCATATCGCATAACAAAATTTACCGGCGTACGCCTTTATCTACTACAATTTATTCATCGGTAAACGGTATCATGCTGCAAAATGTAAACGGCGGCATTGTAGATGGAAACTGGATTTACGGATTAGAATCGAACGCAAATGATATCTATGGAATTTCTATTTCATCGTATTTGATAACTAAC
>CAZPUW010000351.1:0-3612 GCA_964589795.1 uncultured bacterium | reverse complement strand
TGGGTCCGTTCTTTGTCGCGCTCGAAGAGAACTCCGTCTCCTCACATCGAATCATTTTACCGGCACCACTCCGGAAACCGCTGTTACCAGTTGCGGAACAACCAGAGCTTATCTGGCTGCGAAACGACAAACAGAACTGCTTACAACTCCATCCGGCGCCCATTCTATACGCAATCCTCGAAGAACGGATTGCACAATCGACCGAAGAAGAGCGTCCGGCGCTTAGACGACAACTCTATCGGGATTTTTCTGTCATCGAAGTAAACAAAGATTTTCGTTTAACCATGCCGAAACTTGCTGACCTACCTTCGACGTTCGGATGGGAAAATTGCATGCGTGCCGTGATTCTCGGTTTTGGTAAATACGCTTGGTTGTATTCCGAAGTTGCCTACAACCGCTATCTATCGACACTTGATACGAACGATAATCTGGCACAGACGCTACAGGAAATCAGTTGACATTGCCTTTTCGACACGTCCCGGTGTTGCTTCGGGAAACGATCGATGCCTGCTTCACCACAGCTACCGGAAACTATGTCGATGCGACCGGCGGTGGCGGTGGGCACACGGAAGAACTTTTGACGCGCCTTTCCAATAACGGTAAGGTGCTGATTTTAGACCGCGACCCGCAAGCGATTGCGGTTTTAAATGAAAAATTTTCTGCCGACACACGGGTTATTGTCGTGCAGGAGCGATTTGGAAACCTCGGGAAAGTCCTCGAAATGAACGGTTGGAAACAAATACACGGATTAATCGCCGACCTCGGAATGTCTTCTGAGCAAGTTGATTCTCTTGACCGTGGGTTTTCACTAAGAAACTTACACGCACCGCTTGATTTACGCATGGGATTGAATACACAAACCGCAAGTGAATGGTTGGCAATCGCTACCATCGAAGAAATCGCCAAAGCGCTTGAAGTCGGCGGCGATTTTATCCATGCGAGACAAATCGCGATTCCACTCAAGCAAGCGGTACTAAATAATCCAGAACTAACTATCGGTGAGGCGTTGGAAGCGGGATTCGGCGCTAATTCCGCACGGTTGCCCGCTAATGTCATTTCACGTTTCATTCAATCATTGCGAATTGCCGTGAACGATGAATACGGAGAATTGAAGTCGTTATTGCGCTGCGCACGGGAAAAGGTTGTTATCGGTGGAAAAGTTTCCGTGCTCTCATTTCATTCCGGTGAAGCGAAAATCGTCAAGGCCGAATTTACGTCACTGTCGAAATCGGACGATCCAGTTCGGCATTCCGGTGAACGGTACTGGTTACCGCTGAAACCGGTGGTTGCAAAAACGGTTCGCGGCGAAGTGGCACGCAATCCACGGGCTTCGTCGGCAGTGTTACGTTCCGCAGTACGTGGAGGTGTGCAGTGAGTCAACGTCGGCTTCGCAGTGAATTCATCATCAAAGAGCCGCCGAAGGAAAGGACGAGACGGCGGTTCCAAAAAGTAGGGATGATAGCCATTCTGGTATTTGCCGGTATCGTAACTTGTTCTTACCTGAACTATAATAATCAAGTATTGGGACAACAAATCGATATCGCGAACCGTTCCATCGGTACGCTGCATCGCCTTCAGAACAGCAAACAACTTCGCTTGAACGAAGAAATGAAATTCGACGTCATTCAGCGGAAAGCCGCTCTACTCGGTTTCACGATTTCTTCCAACCTCACACAGGTTATTCCCGCACCGAATAACCAGTTCGATTTAAAGTCGATAGCGATTTTCGCTAAACACCGCGTCATCGAACACGAGAACATGGTGCCATCATTCACGCAACACATCGTCAAACCGGTCATCGACCATAACTAATTGGGAGGATTCATGTTCGAGATGGTGCCATCCTCCTTTTCACGTGCAAACAAGACCATCGACGACCACGAATACCGTCTGCGTATTCGTTGGGTGGTCTATGCGCTCCTCGTGCTTTCCCTCGTCGGCCTGACCCGATACGGTTATTGGTTGACCGTCCGTTCCGAAGAAGTACAATCCATCGCTACCGACCAATACCGCCAAGTAGAGAGCATTCCCCCCGACCGGGGTAAAATCCTCGACCGGAATGGGGTTGTTCTTGCTTCCAATTTGAAACTGACGACTATCGGTGTCGACCGCAATAGCTTGAAGATTTCTCTTGGTGAATTAGTAGATACGTTTGCAAAGTATTTTAACCGGCCCAAGAGCTACTACTGGGAACGGTTGCGTAATGATTCGCAACGCTACGTGGTTCTCGAAAAGAGAAGGCGTCCCGAGGAAGTTGAAAAATTCGACCGGTTAAAAATCGCCGGTATCGTCAAGACTTTTGAGTCGGCACGTTACTATCCGAGCAATTGTGCGGCATCGATTATTGGAAAAGTAGATGTTGAAAATGACGGTATTTTCGGTCTCGAACGGAGCTTAAACAAGCAATTGTCCGGTATTCCCGGAAAAGTGTACCGGATACGAATCGGTTCGAATGCTTCAACCATTGATTTTGATGCACCGATTATGCAAGCGGTAAACGGTGCAGACATTACCACGTCAATCGACGTGGTTGCCCAGCAAATCGTTGAACAGGAACTCTCCGCGACCGTCGAGCAATTCAAAGCGCAATGCGGGTATGCAATCGTGATGATTCCTCAGACCGGAGAAATTTTAGCGATAGCAAGTTACCCGACATTCAATCCCAACGAACCTTCACCTTCCGATACGCTCGGGTTTCGCCCACGACCGGTATATGACTTGTTCGAACCGGGCAGCACGATGAAGTCCTTTACATTTGCCTCAGTACTCGAAAATACAAATACGCGGCTCGACGAAGTATTGAATACGTTCGGCGGGAAATATGCCCTCGCGGGAAAAATTATTCATGACGACCATCCCGGCGGGTCGATGACGGTGGAAGATGGATTCGCACACTCATCAAATATTGTTACTCTCCAGTTGGCGCTAAGGTTGCGACCGGAAACATTTCGTAATTGCATTAAGAGTTTTGGTTTTGTGCAACGCAGCCACGTCGGTTTACCAGCCGAGCAATCAGGTATGATGCCTTCGCTCGATAATTGGAGCACACTATCGCAAGCCACAATTTCTTATGGTCATGGAATTTCGGTTACCGCGTTACAACTCACGAATGGTTACGCTTGTTTGGCGAATGAAGGTTATCTGATGCGTCCGCAATTAATTAAACGCATCGACTGGAATGAACAAATCAGCGATGAATACGAACCGATAATCGCCGGACACCCGGTATCCGCCCAGACTGCGGCAACCATGATGCAATTGATGGAGCGGGTTACGGAATTGGGTACGGGTAAGGAAGCAAGAATTGACGGAATGCGGGTTGGTGGAAAGACGGGTACCGCGAAGAAGCTCGCCGAACACGGCGGTTACATGGAAGGGCATACCGTTGCGAATTTTGTCGGTATCGCACCCATCGACAACCCGAAAATCGTTTGTGCTGTCGTTGTAGACGATCCGCGAGCGGGCAGTAAATACGGCGGTTCGGTGGCGGCACCATGCTGGAAAAAAATCGTCGTACGGTTGTTGAAAACATTACCATCCACTTCCACTCAATCGTATCCGGTGAGTTACATCGGGATGCACCCTAATGGTAACATTACTCCTGATTTAGTC
>CAZPUW010000350.1:0-3627 GCA_964589795.1 uncultured bacterium | reverse complement strand
GGATATTTGTATTTAGTCAACACAAATAACCACTTATTTTACCGCACAACAACCACGACTTTCGATGTAAAAGAATTGCATTGGGCATCGTTACCCATTTCACCCGAGTTGAAACAAAACTACCCTAACCCATTCAATTCCACGACCCGCATTTCGTTTTCTCTCCCCCACTCCAGCCGCGTTACCCTTTCCATCTTCGATCTGCTCGGTCGCCGTGTCACGACAATTCTGAACAATCAGCCCCTTTCAGCCGGTTCGCACCAAACCGAGTGGAATGCTGAATCGCTTTCAAGCGGTATCTACTTCTACCGTCTGCAAGCCGGAAACACTTCGATTACCCGAAAATTGACCCTCCTGAAGTAACAAAACTCCTACCTAATCGGACGGATTTTCTTCAAAACCGTACTTGTACAATATTGATTATTAAGAGCATAAACACTAACTTGACAAACCGACTCGAACGTATATATATTTACCGACCAGTCAGTATAAAATTATTCCCAATTGAGTTTTTATATCGACTGCAACCTTTATCAAGTTTGTGAACACTTTACTTTGTACAAACCGACTGACCGGTAACGATGCAATATTCCGATAGGTTTAATCGTCATTCGTGCAGATAGGAGAAAAATGACCGAGCACCAATCCGAGGACATTCGCCGTGAGCAAATCCTCGATTCAGCAACCCATCTATTCGTTGAACGCGGTTACGAAGATACCACTGTGGACGAAATTGCCAAGCATGCAGGCCTTTCCAAAGGAGCGATTTACTGGTATTTCAAAAGCAAGTTGGAAATTCTGTTCGCATTGACCGACCGCCACATTCATGAAGAACAAACTGCTGTTGTGAATATGGCAGAAAGTGAAATGGGACCGGAAGCGTTGTACAAATCCCATCGCGACTTGTACCGCAACCAAATGTCCAAACCGGATCGCGAACAAGTCTTCTGTCAGCTAAACGGACTTGCCAGCCGGTTTCCTGAAATCCGTGAGAAATTGGCGGACTACCACCACAAGTGGGATAGCACATCCGCAGTTTTAATTCAACGAGCGGTCGACAACGGACATTTCCGAACAACCAACGCTCTATTCATCTCGCAGGCGATTTCCGCAATGTATCAAGGCCTCTACAGCCGTAAGCAACTCGATCCCGATATCGACATTCCCGGTGTAATCGAATTTGCCACCAAGTTGTTCTATGATGCTTTGACCAACGAGAATGAAGAACACGGAAAACATAACGGCAAGTAATTTTCTTAACACCGAACAAACAGATTGAAGTATAATGAACACCGGAAAAGGTGAAGTATGAGAAGTATCCCATTTTTACTAACACTATTACTACTCGGTTCCGGCATCGCCGAAGCAATTACGCTCGACTCGGCGATTGCACTCGGAAAACAACGGTCACTGCGACAAGAAGGTCCACGCATCGACCGCGTCAGAGTGGAAGGTCAAATTTCTGAGGCATGGTCGAATGCCCTCCCGCAACTGGATGGTTCAATTGGTTATCAGCGCGCTTGGAAAAAATCTGTTGTGTTTTTCCCAAACCCGGTTACCGGTCAAATCATGCCGATTTCGCTTGTCAGCGATAACGCCGCAACTGGCACTGCAACGCTTACTCAACCATTGTACACCTTCGGCCGAATCGGTGCCGGGTTAAAAGCCGCTTATGCCGCAAAACGAGCAAATGACCACATGGTATTAAACAACACGCAATCGCTCGAACTGGAAATCATGAAACGGTTCTGGACGGTACAGCTTCTTCGTGATGTCGTCGAAGTCCGGCGTAACGGTTTAGCGGTCAGCGATAGCGCACTGCTAAAAGTGCAACGGTTGAAAGAAGTCGGACTGATGAGTGAGTACGATGTTCTTCGTGCACAGGTTCAGGCGAACAACCAGCGTCCGCAGTTACTTCAAGCAGAAAACAATCTTCGTCTCGCTGAAATGTCATTCCGTGAATTGCTCGGAATACCCATCGATTCTATTCTAACGGTCGAAGGAACGTTGACGGAATCAACGTCGCTCGATTCGTTAGCACAAACTACCGAAGCGTTAAAAGAAAAAGTTTCGATGCGTTCCGACCTTGAAGCGTTGCGCGATTTGGAAACCGTTTACCGGAACGGGTACATCATTTACAACAATATGCACTGGCCGACCATTGGTGCTCAGGTACAATATTCGTGGCAATGGTCGAATGACAAATGGGCGATAAGTCCGATAAACAACGCATCCTCCGTAACCGGTGGAATCGGCATCCAGATACCGCTTTGGTCAAGTGGTAAGTACGGCGGTAAAGCGGAGCAATTCAAAGCCGATTGGCGAAAGGCGCAACTTGACCTTGCTCAAGCCGAGCGTGGCGCACAACTGCAATTCGAATCGGCAATCGATTCTTATCACACTGCGATAGCCAACGAACTTGCCGCTCAAACCGCGGTAACACAAGCGGAGCAAGCACGGAAAATCGCGCAGACTAAATTGGAACAAGGTCAAATAACACCGTTAGAAATGGATTCGGCGCATCTTGACGAATTAGCCGCGAAAGTAACATTGGCGCAAGCGAAGTTTGACCGGTTGGTGGCAAGTACGGAAACCCGCATGGCTGCAGGCGTTGATCCATACAACCGATAAAATCGAACGAAGAGATTCAGGAGAAATAAAGTGAAAAAGATAAAATTATACATATACGGCGCAATCGTATTGGTTCTCATCATCATGGTCGTCGGTAAATATATCCGGCAGGCAAAAAGCGATGCTCTTTCCGATGCATACTCCTCTGTTGTTTCTGTTCGTGGAATCAAGCTCGTTCCGGAACCATTCGCGCGCACCATCGAGGAAACCGGCATTCTTACCGGAAATAAAGAATCTATGGTCGCAACCGAAACCGGTGGCCGTGTCATGGAAATCAAAGTCGATGTCGGTAGCTATGTAAAAGAAGGCGACCCGATGGTACGGCTCGACGATGAGTTGTATAAACTCGACGCCGACCGTGCGAAAATTGCGTACGACAAAGCGAAAATGGACTTGGAGCGTCTCGAAAAATTGTATGAGCAAAAAAGTATCTCTTCGAGTGATATCGAGGGAGCACGCCTCGGCGCTAAAAGTGCGGAAGTAGGCTACAAAGCGGCGTTAAAGACATACAATGAAGCTACCATCCGTGCACCGTTTTCCGGTACGGTAGCCGCCAAGTTAACCGAAGTCGGTCAAATGGTGGAACGCGGAACACCGGTAGTGCAGTTGGTCGATGTCGGTTCGCTCAAACTTGTCGTACAAGTCGATGAAGAACAACTTCGCTATGCATCTATCGGTGCAAATGCACTCGTCATAATCGATGCACTCAAAGACAGCGTGGAAGGTAAAGTCGTTGCTATCGGCAGCCGTGCAGTTACCGGTACACGTACTTTCCCGATTGAGGTTCGGGTACCCGGAAATGGGAAACTCCGTTCGGGGATGTTTGCCCGTACCGAAATTGTCGGTGAAACTGTTTCTGATGGATTGCTACTGCCACGTGTTGCAATTATTCCTGATGCCGGACGTTCAATTGTGTTCCGCGCACACGGTAAACGAGCGGAAAAAGTCGTTGTAAAACTGATCGGCAAACAAGGTGAGCGAATTGCAGTAGAAGGG
>CAZPUW010000349.1:0-3643 GCA_964589795.1 uncultured bacterium | reverse complement strand
TCGTTGTATCAACCCGACACCCATTACCGTAGGAGTATGGACACACCTTTGTGGCACTTTTGATGGAACCACAGTAAAATTGTACATTAACGGTCAATTAGTTCACTCTATTACTGCTATTGGCGCACTGCAAAACATAAACTCACCGTTAATGATAGGAGCCCACGACTATAATAGCCCAATACACAGCTATTACCGAAATTGGACGTACGGTTCCATCGACGAAGTACGGATTTACAATCGTGCCCTATCCGCGACAGAAGTGATGTCGTTGTATGGCGGAATTAATGTTCTTCATCCCACTGGTGGTGAAACTTTGATGCTTGGAACGCGGGATACTATTCGTTGGATTTGTGGTTCGCCCTCACCGGCAAATGTATTTGCTAAAGTCAATTACAATTATCCCAACGGCGATTGGGCAACGATAATCTCTTCGACCCCCAACACGGGACAATATGTTTGGACAGTTTCGGGGCATCCGACACAGCATGCCCGGATAAAAGTCGTGTCTACCACTAACCCTGACAGCTTAGGTGTATCGTTCTCCGATTTTTCAATTATCTCTTCTGTAAATGTCGAATCACCGAACATACTCCCGTCAGAGTTGAATCTTACTGCGTATCCGAATCCGTTCAACTCATCCACAACAATTTCATTCAGCCTACCAAAATCAGGGAACGTTGAACTAAAAGTGTATGACATTCAAGGTCGTGTCGTGAATACTTTGATGAATGGTTGGCAAAACGTCGGAGAACAGCGCGTACGGTTCGACGGGAAAGCGCTTCAATCTGGAGTCTATGTCTATCGGTTAATTGACGGTAATCAAAAATCTGTCGGTAAAATGATGCTCGTAAAATAAATTAGTCGTCATAAGAGGTTACTTCTATTGAAAACGCGGCATCGTTGCCGCGTTTTTATTTTCCTCTTTTCACAAACGCCCGCGCCACCTCTCTAAATTCTTTTATCAATTCATCTTCCCCCTTCACCACACCGCCGCGCATCAACACCTGCCCACTGGCGATTGTCGTATCAACGATTCTTCCATTGGCGCTATACACAAGATTGCTAACATAGTCGTGATCCGGTACCATCGCGAAATCATTTTCATTCACCAGAATAATTTCCGCCAGTTTTCCCGCCGCGATTTCTCCCGCATCATATCCGAATTGTTTCCAACTGTCCACTGTCGGCATCCGCCAAATGTCATGCGCCGCCCCTTGCTCCGGGTCACCCCATGCGTGCTTCTGCAATAGTGCCGCAATCTTCATTTCGCTAAAGAGGTCAAGTGAATTATTCGAACCTGCTCCATCCGTCCCCAACACCGGCACAATTCCCGCCTCTTTCATCACCTTCAAATTGAATGGCCCACCGACGCACAATTTCATATTGGACGACGGATTATGAATCACCGTAACTCCATGTTCCGCAAGCAACGCCCGATCCCGCGCATCCACATGAATGACGTGTGCCGCCTTCAATCGTGGCGAGAGTGCACCCAACGAATGCAAATATTCTACTTGCGATTTTCCTGTTTTCTTGTGGCAATCATCCACTTCCTGTTTCGTTTCTGACAGATGAATATGCAATGGAATAGAATTTCTTGCGGTAAATTCCGTCGCCCACTTCAACGACCCTTCACTCACGGTATAGAGTGCGTGCGGCCCCACAGCGAATTTTACATATTTCGGATAAAGCGATTTTGATTTTTCGTACAACTCAGCATTTTTTGTTTGTTGTTCTTTCGCCCGTTTTTCATCGAACAAGTCGATAAACACACCGGATAGAATCCCGTGCAATCCCACCTCTTCCACGACTTTCGCGCATGCATCGAAATGCCAATACATATCGCAGAATCCGGTCGTACCGGTTTTAATCATTTCGAGGCATGCCAGCCGCATTCCCCATTCGACAAAATGTTCGGTAATGTCGGTTTCGAGCGGCCAGATTTTTTCCTGCAACCATCGCATCAACGGAACGTCGTCCCCGTAACTGCGGAATAGCGTCATTGCCGCGTGGGTATGCCCGTTGAATAGCGCCGGGAGCGCCCGCAGTGTTTTCGCACCGTCTATAACTTCGTCGCTATCCACCGGCATTGCCAGGTCATGGATAGCGTGAATTTTCTCACCGCGAATTTCTATTGAAACGATTTTGTCGTGAAGAATAACGTCTTTCAGCCAAAGGGACATTCATTACTCCAATATGGATTTAGCAATATCGTAACGTTACTAGCCGATAGGCAACCGCATTTATTAAAATTTGGTCGTTTTTGGTTGCGTACTTTCGGTATCGGCCGTACCTTAAACCATATCTAATCTTGAATTGGCTACTTGCTCCAACCACCGGAGGATATTATGAAAAAGTATCTTCATTTCTTCTTTTCTTTATTCATTCCGATTTTTCTTCTACTCCCTCTTACCGCCAGAAGTCTCGATGGACGCAATTTTATTGTGCAGAATAACGTCTTTCAGCCAAAGGGACATGAATGAGCTCCGGTGAGTCTAGTGCAATATCGTGTTGGCACTGGGTATTGTGAGTTGGGTGGCAGGTTTTTGATAGTGGGTTTGAAACTGATAAGATTGAAAAGTAATTTAAAGTAGAGGAGGTGAATAACTTTCCATTCTCCAATCTACCCTTGAACGAAACCGATAGCTTAAAAGTGGAGATAGTCAAATGTCCCATAACACGAGTTGCAATAATTGCAAGTCAATCTTATATGAGATGCTCAGGATCAATTTCGGAACTATTGAATACAAATACCCGCCAAATGTTCCAACCCATCTTGAATCATTGGAATCCTTTACTTCGAAAAGGACGTACAATTTTCTGTGTAAAATTTATAATGCAATAAGTAATTATAGGCAGTTCGATGACTTCGTCAAAATGAAAAGTTTACAACGTTGTGATATATTTCTACCTGAACTGAATTGTATTGTGGAAATAGACGAATCGCAACATTTCACTGCTGCTCGTGCGATTTCATTGTCGAGTTATCCCAAATCGCTTGTTCTTGGGTATGACAAAAAACAATGGTTACAATATTGCGGTTCATATAACCGAAAGGACCCAAACCCACCTTATCGTGATGAACAACGTGCATGGTATGATACGCTTAGAGATTTTCTTCCTCTTCTAAAAGATCTAAATCCGACTATACGAATTCACATTGGAGATATTCCGTGGTGTTCACTTAATCCCAAATCAAAACGTGATAGAGTCAAATTTCGAGAGCTAGTTTTCGTTAACGAGCAACTAAAGAAAGGCAGAACAAATGGCTAAGATCGTAACAAAGAGAAAATCTGATACGTTAATTACTCGTTTGGTGATTCACTTCGATGAAAGTAGTCATATTGATAATGCTTATGGTTACAAACCAAAAATTGCATCCAAAGTATTAAATTGGGCGCTCAACGAGTTGATACCTATGGATCATCGTTCACGTTATTTGGTCACGTGTGGTGGTTTTATCAATGCGGATTTGCCTTCTGAACTCGCGGACGTAAAAGTTATCACTTCGGTTAGCAAGAAAGAAATAAATGCTATAACGAACTTTGTTGAAAGTATTTGTCACTCCGCTATTGACATTACATTATTGAGAAAGCTATCGAGCAGGTCTTTCTTCAGTTCTTCAATGACAAGGACCTCA
>CAZPUW010000348.1:0-3657 GCA_964589795.1 uncultured bacterium | reverse complement strand
TACTATTACTCTTCTCCTTAGTTACAAGCCGAACTACGCTTGCTACAGGAATTTCTCAAGTAAATTCCGACCCTCACGAACGCATCATAAACATTGCGAACCGGATACTCAAAGGAGAATCCGTTACGCCCGAAGAAAAAAAAGCGACCTCACCATATCTCGAACGAATACACCGTTCACAAAAACACACATTACCTCCTCGGATAAATTACAGTGGCGGGCCAGACGCATTCGGGTATCGATTTATCGGCTCGAATGATCCCGAAGGGCCATACTTCAATTGGATAGAACCTACATCAGGTGCAACGGTTGTGACGGCTTGGACGAATATCGATGACGGACACGCCGGCCCATTCGATATTGGATTCAGTTTTCCGTTTTATGGAATAGATTATACGCAATTCTATCCGGGAACGAACGGTAGAATTGAGTTCGGCGGTTCGTATGATCAGTCGTATGGGGCGAATTCGTTTCCATTGGCACAGGATGAAGCCGGAATATTTTTTTGGCAACAGGATTTAATTGTACTCGATAATTCGGTCAGTGTTCGTTATGAAACGACTATGGACAACCGATTGGTAATTACTTATGACAGCATACCAGAATACTTGCATCATGAAAATCGAATCAGCGCACAAGTTATTCTTTCGCAATCCGGCGAAATAATTTGTCAGTACCGAAATTTTGCCGGAGGACCATCAGCTAACGCGGTTGGTATCCAAAATCAGCACGGCCAGATCTATTTAGCGTATTCGCAAATATCGAGTCAATATCCAATCTTCCCGGGAACCGCAATTCGTTTTTACCAATTAGGTTACGCGACAAATCCGATACCGGCGGATAATGCGACTTCAGTAACGACCAACCTGACTTTAAGTTGGTCGGCGGCGTTAGGTGCTACCGGTTATGATGTGCATTTAGATGTTGTGAATCCCCCCGCAGATATGGTAAGCCAAAATCAACCGGGATTGTCGTACACCCCTTCTTTTATCGACACAATGACGACCTATTATTGGCAGATTGTCGCTCGGAACGCGACGAACACGGAACTAAGCCCGGTCTGGGCTTTCACTACTGGAAGCGGTAACGCTCCCGTCGCGCCATCCACTTCACAGACTCCGATTAGCAATCCAACGACAAATTCAATGATAGTAAATTGGGTGGACAATTCTACCGATGAAACTGGATTTCCGATTACACACAGCACGGATGGTGCAAATTTTTATTTGAGTGCGACGGCACCCGCGAATACAAATAGTTATTCAGTGCAGACGATTCTTACACCGAATACACGCCACTGGTTTCATATATACGCATCCAATATTCATGCAACATCGATGGGGTACGCTTCGGCTGACGGTTGGACGCTACCCGTATTGCCGGGGGTAATGACGGCACACGTGGCTAATTACCATACGATTGCAATCGATAATATCGCCGCAAATGGAAATCCACCGAATACACTTTATTCGATTGCAACGGATACCGGTTGGATCCGTTTGGACAGTACAATAATTCGCAGGACGGCGGCTGGATGGGCAAACTTCCAGTGGAGCGTAGCAAGTAACACTACGTTTCATCTACATCCAGTCGTTCATGGCGGTAACGGATTGGATTATTCGGGAAACCAGATAACAACAGTGACGACACCCGATATCGATCAAGGTGGCCCGTATAACGGTACAGCAAATTCTTATCCCTATTATTTCGTCACAAGCAGAGAAGCAGGTGAAGTTGGACTTTATAATTTTGTGGATATATCACAGAGTGGGACATTAGTCGAACGATTTGCCGACGGGAGTACACATTACGATACGACAACAATCTCATTAGGAACCTTCCGGTTTCCAATGTTCGGAACTGTTTACGATGGTTCTACTATCTGTCTAACAGCAACGGGAACAATACAGTTTACAACGAACCTTGGTTCAACTTATTACGAAAATACTAACTTACCGACATCTCATTTTAATTGTCCGACCATCGCATTTTTGTGGGATGACAATTTCATTCAATGGCCGAACAGCTGGGTACGATATGAAGATATGGGTGATGGTAGGTTCGTCATCCAATATCGAATCAATCACTATACCGGTTCGACAGTAATCAATTGCGAAGTGATTTTGTACTCGGATGGTAGAATTATCTGCCAATACGACCCGAGTGGTGGAAATTCAGGCGAATGGTCGGCAACCGTCGGAATACAAGCAACACCCGCGTCGCCTCTAACACAAACCCCGTTCGTGCAATATGCCGATTCTACATTTCAGCCAAGTAGTCCACCGTTCGCGATTGAATTTCTACCTCTTATGGCGGCAACGAATATTTATCCGTCTGATAGTGCACAGTCGATTCCGACAAGTAATACATTCAGATGGACACCGGTGACTGGTGTGAGCGGTTACGATGTGTACCTAAGCACAACCAATCCCCCCAATAGCATAGTTTGGAGCAATGGGTACACCAATTCGTGGCAACCCACAACACCTTTATCCCTTTCGACAACCTACTATTGGCGAGTGGTTTCGCGAAGAACAAGACCGTCTTTAGGCACTTATTCAAGTCCGGTTTGGAGTTTTAGAACCTACTCCGGGTTTCCACCCGTTGCTCCATCTAATGGTAGTGTTTCACATGCTACGACAACAGGAATGGAATTCGATTGGGTAGATAATTCAGTTGATGAAACTGCGTTCGTAGTGCGACGGTCGAATGATGGTTACCAATTTTCGGTAATAGGATCCACTCCTGCGAATACAAGGTATTATATCGATAATTCGTTGTCACCGAACACAGAGTGGTGGTATCGAGTATATGCTATTAATTCCGCGGGATCGAACCCTGGTTTTGCTTACGCGCATGGTTTTACTCTTGCCGTGACGCCGGGATTACCTGTACTCAGCTCGTTGGATGCAACATCAGAAAATTGCAATTTTATTAACTGCATAAACGGAAATTCTCCAGAGACCGAATACCAGATAGGAATAAATACACTATTTATCCAAGCAGGCGGTTTCCCCGGTAGTACACCCATATGGCAAAGCGCAACCGATTGGGGTGAACAATTTACAATTAGAGGTTTGTATCCTGAGAGAACTTATTATTTATCGATAACCGCAAGAAACCGAGACCATATACAAAGCCAAACGTTGCTTGGGGTAAATTTTACGACACCGAGCTTGGTAACAGGTTTGCATTTTGCAGCTTATCCGGTTAATCGAAGAGTGGTATTGCGGTGGCACGCGGATAGCGAGAATGGTGTAAACTCATACCGAGTAGAACGGGTGGTTCTAATTCCATCTTCCGAACCAACCGATACGACATGGACAGTTGTCGGTACAGTACAATCGAATAGTCATGGTTCACATACAACACCAGTCGATTATTATATTACCGATGAAAATCTGACAAATGACATCTCATACCATTATAGATTGATTGTTGTTAGTCAAAGTGGTATCGAGATGGCAAAAAGTGAAACTCAATCGACGCCGACAGCGCCCATTATTGCGAATTACGAACTTAACGCCTACCCGAATCCATTTAATGCGACGATGCGGATTTCCTATACTTTTAAAGCGACAGATAAAGTACTAATCCGAATATTCAACCTGAAAGGTGAGATTGTCACGATACTTTTAGACGATGATGTGAACGCGG
>CAZPUW010000347.1:0-3669 GCA_964589795.1 uncultured bacterium | reverse complement strand
TTCGATGGCTACGCCAATTGCGGCGGGATTAGCGGCGCTAATTAAATCCCGGATTGGCCATACCGCTACCAATGCGAACATCCGCGATATAATATTTGCATGCTGTGTACCCATCGACACGGTCGCTCATCCGCGCTCATACGCGAACGGAACGATGTCTGATCTGGGATATGGGCGAATCGACGCAGAACGGGCGATGTTATTACTTAACGCACCATCCCTCCAGTACCAAGGTGAACAAATGACGTTTAACGCCGATACTGTCCGTCTTGTGCCGGGTGGTTCGGCAAATCTTTCGGTTTACTTACAAGTACTTGCGGCATTCGGCGCGGTAGATTCCGGTTCAGTTCACATCGTTTGCACGGATCCCGGCATTAGTTTCGATAACTCGACAGCAACGTTTGGTCACATCAATTCTGGTTCCAATTGGGATAATGAAGCGGCTCCGTTCCATGTCCATGCCGCGACTAATATGACGCCTCACTTGGTCACATTCCGGGTTCAAGTTCAAGCGCAACCAACTAACGTGGCATTTGAAAATGAATTCACTTATTTCGTGGGATGGCAAGAAGCGTTAATCGTAGATGGGGATAATGGGGATGCATACCAAAGTTATTATGAAAGCGCATTGACAACACTTGGCGTTAGCCATGATACTTATGACTTACTGACAATGGGCTCTTTTCCGAGCGGGTATCTGAATAATTTCCATTGGGTATTGTGGGAAACCGGTAACGATTCGGCAATTACACTGGATTCGTATTCGCAATCGCAAATTACGAATTATTTATCGAACGGTGGTAAAATATTTCTTTCGTCACAATTCCTACCGCGCGATCAGACAACAGCGTCCTTTTTGGCGAACGTTATTCATGCCGCACCATTGCACAATTGGTCGGCAACGCCTTTTACCAATATCCGACCGATACCGGGAAGCCAAATCGCACAAGGTAATACTTTCCGAATTATCGGAGGAGGTGGTGGCGCCAATGGTCTGATTTCTCAAATCACGCTATTGCCGGACTCTACCGGAAGTTGCCATCCCTGTTTCACTTTGGGGACAACAAACGAAGCTTGTGCAGTATATCGGGATGTTGGCACGGGAGCCATCGTGTACTTGAGTATCGCGGCGGAAGCGATTTCTTCCTCATCCAATACCGGGCCGTTATCTGACTTGTTAGGAAATGTTCGCAATTTCTTCCAGAACCTTTCCTCGGCTCCGGAAATAGCACATCAAGCATTGCCGACCAGCATTAAGCTTGGTGAAGCATACCCGAATCCGTTTAACTCGACAACAGTTTTATCACTTGCACTCCCGGCAACCCAGAATGTAACTTTGACTGTATATGATCAATTAGGAAGAACAAAGATGCACTCAGTGTATCACAATATGACTGTAGGAACCCACAACCTCTCGATTACACTCCCGGAAGCGAGCAGTGGGATTTACTTCGCGCAAATTCGAACGTCGACAGGTACGACATTGACGCGCAAGCTGGTTTACTTGCGATAGCATCGGATTCATGCTTTTAAGCAGACCGGGTTGTCGCAAGACAGCCCGGTTTTTTCGTATTATGTTATCAGTTTAAATTTAAGAAAGTTAGAAAAGAGGAAATTATGCCTTTGGTTGAATTACCAAATAAAGAGAAACTGAACATTCCAGACGGAACCAGTGTAAACGATGCCTTAGAGAAAAAAGGAATCAAGGATGCGATAGGCGTAAAAATCGGAGACAACTTTTTCGATTTACAGACTCCGCTACGGTTTGAAGGAATTGCCAAGCCGGTCACATTGCGTTCGAAAGAAGGATTGGAATTGCTGCGCCATACCGCTGCCCATGTGATGGCACAAGCCGTTAGCCGATTATTCGATGATGTGGAATTCGCCATCGGACCGGTCATCGACGAAGGGTTTTACTACGACTTCGATTTACCTCACGTGTTTTCGCCGGAAGATTTTCCAAAAATTGAAGCGGAGATGAAAAAAATCATTACAGAAAATTTTCCAATCGTTCGGAAAGAGACTACCCGCAGCGGTGCGGCGGAAATATTCGCGACCCAGAAAGCGAAATTCAAGAAAGAATTAGTTGAGACAATAGATTCCGATGTATTTAGTTTTTACACACAAGGTGAGTTCACCGATTTGTGCAGAGGGCCACACCTCCCCAACACAGGATTGATTCCGGCGGTGAAGATACTCAGTGTGGCCGGCGCGTACTGGCGGGGTGACGAACATCGCGAGATGTTACAACGACTCTACGCGACTGCATTCTGGACTCAAGAAGAGTTGGATGAGCACATCCGGTTGTTGGAAGAAGCGAAAAAACGCGACCACCGCAAATTGGGTAAAGATCTTGATTTATTTTCATTTCACGGCGAAGGTCCGGGCTTTCCCTTCTGGCATCCAAACGGTACAATTCTTTATAATGCGGCAGTAGAATTCTGGCGTGAAAAACATCGTGAGTTTGAATACGAAGAAATCAAAACTCCGATGATTTTAAGTGAGTCGTTGTGGCACCAATCGGGACATTGGGATCACTACCGTGAGAATATGTATTTCACTGAAATCGACCAGAAAGATTATGCAGTAAAACCGATGAATTGCCCGGGTGGAATTTTGGTATACCGCTCCGGGCCTTGGAGTTACCGGGATTTACCAGTTAGAATGGCAGAGTTGGGACATGTCCACCGCCATGAAAAATCGGGAGTATTGGCAGGATTGTTCCGGGTGCGGGCGTTTACCCAAGACGATGCGCACATTTATTGCACTTACGAACAGTTGGAAGATGAAATTGCGGGAGTAATGCAAATCCTCCACGAAATCTACGCGGGTTTTGGGTTCAAGGATTACGCAGTCGAACTTTCAACCCGACCTGCGAATTCTACCGGTACCGATGAAATGTGGGAAAAAGCCGAAGC
This sequence comes from uncultured bacterium, assembly GCA_964589795.1. Lineage (GTDB taxonomy): Bacteria > Electryoneota > JAOADG01 > JAOADG01 > JAOADG01. The sequence continues at coordinate 751 of CAZPUW010000347.1, read as the reverse complement.
GGCACTGAAGAATGTACTGGAAAAACGAAACGTCGAATACAAATTGAATCCGGGCGATGGTGCGTTTTACGGGCCGAAAATCGACTTCCATATCCAAGACGCAATTAAACGGACATGGCAGTGCGGAACTATACAAGTAGATTTCTCGATGCCGGACCGGTTTGACATGGAATACACCGGGCCGGATGGAGCGAAACACCGACCGGTAATGATTCATCGGGCATTGCTTGGATCGATGGAACGGTTTATCGGAATTTTAATTGAACAATACGCCGGTGCGTTCCCGACATGGCTTGCGCCTGTTCAAGCGATGGTGATTCCGATCTCGGAAGCGAAACACGGCGACTATGCGCGGGAAGTTACCAAACAACTCAAAGCCGCAGGTATCCGCGGGAAATTAGATGCTCGGGAAGAATCACTGAACTACCGGATTCGGGATAATCAGTCGAAGAAAATTCCGTACCTATTCGTAGTAGGTGGCCGTGAAGCGGAGAACCAAGCGGTCGCAATTCGACGCCGTGATAAGGGTGATATCGGTGCGAAACCATTGACAGGCGTGATTGAACAATTACTGCTGGAAGTGAAGGAGAGGAAGAACGTACTGACAGTGGGGGAATAGTCTCATTTCACTATTTTCGATAGTTACCTTCTTACGAACAAATAACTACAATGAAGGGCGGAAAGTAACTTTCCGCCTTTTCTTATTGGTTAGTGGTAATACTCGCAATAACTTTCGATTATCAAATAGTGA
>CAZPUW010000346.1:0-3676 GCA_964589795.1 uncultured bacterium | reverse complement strand
CAAATTTTATCAATCGCAAGGGTGCGAATTGCATAGTGTTAATCGTGGTGCGTATCCCGAATTGCCGGATGAAATACAGTTGTTGTGGTGTAAAAAGATAGGGAATGGGGAATAGGGGATGGGGGATGGGGAAGAAAAAGAATAAAGAAGGATTGGGTAATATACGCTCGTTTTGGCAACTATTAATGTTTACAAAACTATGAGATTGCTTCGTCCGCGCAGAGCGCGTCCTCGCAATGACATAATACTGACAGATATTGATGTTACGACGATTATATTTTCGATGATGATTGCCCTATCTTATCGCCATGTTTGAACCACTCGTATCGTCGCCATCCGAAACCCGCCGAATCTGGGAGCTACTTGAGCTACCGGAACGAATCCTCACCTTCGATTGCGAGACAACCGGTCTCGATTCGAAAGTCAACCGCGTCATTGAATTAGGAATGGTGTGGGTCACCGCCGATGGGGTCGAGACGTGCTTCGATTCACTCTTCCACCATAAAAAAGTCCCTTCCGAAATCACGCGGCTCACCGGCATCAGCACGAAAATGCTCGCCAATGCGCCCGAATTTGCCGAGAAACTTGACGACATCGAGCAGTTGTGGAACACGGCACCCGCGTTTCTTGGCCACTCGCTGGTGTTCGATGTTGGATTCCTTATCGCGGAATCGACGCGTTGCGGTAAGAGTTGGCCATTACCATTATGGTTACTCGATACCCGTAACTTCGCACGGTTGTTGTTTCCCGAAGCCCCTCCCGGCGGGCTGGGTGGTTTTTCCGAATGGCTTCACCTTAAACATGACAACCGGCACCGCGCGCTATCCGATGCACAAGCGACCGGAGAGCTGTTCCGTGCCTGTCTTCCGCGATTGATGTTGCTGAGTAAAGAGGAATGTGACGCATTAACACAACTTGCGACACAAACGCGCTACGGTTTTCCCGCTGACTTGTGGCGGCGGCTCCGACCGCACCTGCGCGATAACGACCATCGTTCCCTACCGGCATCACCGTGGCCCCCCGCATTCCGTAAATCGGATGGGGAGGATTCGGTGCCACCCGCGAAAATCGCCGACGAGCTATCGACGAATGGGTACGCATCGAAGCAGATGCCGACATTCCGCCAGCGCAATGGCCAATTAGAATATGCCGAGCGGCTGACGGATACGCTGAATAACCATAAATGGTCGGTGTTGGAAGCGGGAACGGGTGTCGGAAAAACGTTCGGCTATCTCGTTCCACTGCTGTCATGGCTGGCGGAGGATACGTCGCGCCGCGCGGTGATTTCGACTTACAGTAAAACGCTCCAGCACCGGCTTTTCCACAAAGATTTACCGTTTTGGCTTTCGCGGTTCAAAGGGATAGAAGTCGCACTGCTCAAGGGGCGCACCAATTATATCTGTCCGTTCCGGTTTACCGATTTATCAACCAAGCGTACGGCGCAACTGACACCTGATGAGGCATACCACGCATCGACGCTCCCGCTTTGGCTCGCATGGTCGAATACCGGCGATATTTCGGAATTGGTGACGTTGCGCGAGGGGTCAGCAATACTGCGCAAAGTTGCGTCCGACCCATACCAATGCGGCGCGCTGGGTTGTCCGAATGCGAACATCGACTGTTTTTTTGCAAAAGCAAGAAAGCGGGCTAGTAGTGCGCAACTCGTTGTCGTCAATCATGCGTTGTTGTGCAATTATCTCTTTTTCCAGCCACAATTGTTAGGCGATGTGAATGCATTTGTCATCGATGAAGCACACCGGTTGGAGGAAGTGGCGCGCGATGCCACGTCGGTAGTGCTTTCGCGGCAAGTGCTGAAAGGGCTCACTGAAACGTTTACCGATTTAGTCGCCGCACTCCCGATAGGTTCACTCGGACATGAATACAAAGAAGCACAACGCTTTGTCGCGGGTATCGAAGAGATGTGGATGGGATTCGTTCACGCATTCCAACCGATGATGTACACGACCCCGGACACCGATTTTGGCCGCCGCAAACGTTATCTACCGGGCGATGGACCGGCGAAATGGCAAGCGGTCGCGTGTGAGAGGTTCGAGCAACAACTGCTGGTTGCAGTGGAGACGGTGAAGAAATGGAAATCGACATTTCCACCCATAGACGATACTCGCACCCAAATCGAATCATTCGAAGGGCGGCTGGGTGAAACGGGTGCCGCATGGCAGAGGATACGCATTGCCCCGAACAATACGGCGAATTGGTGGGAACTTGCTCCGGATACCGATCCGAATGATGTGCTTTTTTATTCGTCGCCGGTCGATGTTTCGCCATCGCTACATGAGAAGCTTTTCATACCGGAGAATTTCGGAATACTCACTTCGGCGACGTTATCGGTCGGTGATTCTTTCTCGTATTTCCGCAATGCGATTGGGTTGCGGGACGATACCGCGAATGTCGAAGAACATCCGATTTCATCACCATTCAAATTGAAGCAACAATTGCGGGTAGCGGTGCCGATGTTTGGAATCGACCCGTGGGAAAGCAATTATTTCCACTCGGATGAAGTAGCGGAGTGGCTTGCGGAAGCGCTCCACGAAAGCAATGTCAATACGATGGTGCTTGCGACTTCGCGTAAAGTCGGTCTCGCACTTGCCAAATCGCTCCAGTCGTTTATCCACAAAAAAGACGGGTTTGTTTGGTTGCAAGGGCGTGACGGGAACCCCGCCGAATTAGTTGAATTGTTCCGCGGTAAGAGTGGCGGCATCCTGATTGGGTACGATTCGTTTTGGGAAGGGGTTGATTTACCCGGCACTGCGCTTGAGGCGATTGTCATACCACGGTTACCATTCCCCGTGCCGGATGACCCGATTCAAGCGGCAAAAGCCGACTTAGTGCGGTCGCAGGGGGGGAATGATTTTTACGATGTCTCGATACCGCAGGCGATATTAAAATTGAAACAGGGTATTGGTAGGATGATTCGTCAGGAAAATGATAAGGGGATTATTCTCATTTTGGATCGTCGCATCCTGACTGCACGGTATGGGGAATATATCCGGCGCGCGCTTCCGGTCGAAGTGACGCCGCTACGCAATGAAGGGGAATTGTTGGATTTATTCGCTTGGTTGAAGACGTAAAGAAGTAGGCAGAAGTCTACTTTTTATGAAATACCAGTAATATCCATCGTTTTATCTGCTTGAAATGCATATCTTATAACAATCCGCAACAATGAGGTATTTATGTATTTGAATACCCTCTTCACCCGATTATCCGTACTGATTTTAATAAGTTTCAGTACTTTATCATATTCTCAAATCACTATCCAACCCGGCTGGCCAGTATTCGGTGGTCTGCGCGGTACTATTACTTGGAATGGCTCTGTCATATTTATCCCAAATGCCACGCATCAATTCGATGTAGTATTGAGAACAGTAGATCATGTATTACTCTATAATTACCATGGTCAATTGTTGGATACGCTCACTCAAAATCGTATTGGAGGTCCTTTACGGGGATTATTAGTACCCCTAAAATCCCCACAGCATTCTATTCCTCTAATTGCAACTGCAACAGCATGTCGAGGTACTTATGCAAGTGGTGCAGAAACTTTAATAGTTGCTTCTATTGAAAACGGTGAAGTCTTTAATACTTCTTTTAATACTCGTGGGACAATTGTATCACCTACCGGTTATGATGTGAATAACGACGGAAGCGATGAGATATT
>CAZPUW010000345.1:0-3715 GCA_964589795.1 uncultured bacterium | reverse complement strand
TGGCACGTTTCATTTCCTGCGGTAGATCGACTTGTTTCACTTCGACCGACGAAACTTTAATACCCCACGGGTCGGTATGGCGGTCGATAATTTCTTGCAGAAGCAGATTAATTTTATCCCGTTCGGATAACAAATCATCCAACTCCTGCTGACCTAATACTGAACGCAGTGTCGTTTGGCTGATTTGGCTCGTCGAGTACAAATAATTCTGCACTTCCGTAACGGCTCGCCGTGGGTCGATTACACGAAAGAAAATCACTGCAGATACTTGTACGGAGACATTATCCCGTGTGATAACATCCTGCGGTGGAACGTCGAGTGTTACCACCCGTAAGTCCACCTTGACCAACTGATCGACAATCGGAATCAGGACAATCAGACCCGGTCCCTTTACATTGATAATTCGCCCTAACCGGAAAATGACCCCGCGTTCATATTCCTTCAGGATTCGAATCATGTTCGCGATAAGAATTAGCGCAAACACTATTACAACAGTGCCGAAGACCCCTAATGCTTCCATGTTTCCTCCCGAGCGATACCGTTTATGAAAGATAGCACACGATTGAATGCAGCTATCGTACAAAATACTAACTGAATCAGTAATTACCCGTTACTTCGCAATGTTCACCGTTTTTGCCGCCGATACATAAGCGTCAAGTTCGGATTTGTCGCGTAATTCAGTAACGGCTACCAAAACTTTCCCATCGAGCGATGGTTCATACAAACCAAGATGCACACCGGCGAGAATGCCCTTGTCAAGCATGCTCTCGAGGAATTTGTCGCCACCACAAACCGGCTGGATGACAAATTCATTGAAGAACGCACCGCTAAATGTCGGTTTCAAACCAATCTTGGACAGCTCACTTGCAAGATACAATGCTTTTTGGTGACACAGTCTCGCTTGCTTCTTCACCCCTTCTTTTCCGAGGAATGCAAGATTAAACAGCGAAGCGAGCATCATTAAACCTTGGTTCGTGCAGATATTCGACGTTGCTTTTTCGCGACGGATATGTTGTTCGCGGGTCTGAAGCGTCAGTACAAAACCGCGCTGTCCACGGTCATCTTGAGTTACGCCCGCAACACGACCGGGCATCAAGCGAACATATTCTTTTTTACAAGTGAAAATGCCGATGTATGGGCCACCACCATTTAGGCCGGGACCGAAACATTGTCCTTCGCCGACAACGATATCCGCACCGTAGTCGCCGGGTGCTTTCAACAATCCGAGTGAAATCGGATAGGTTGAAACAATTGCCGGAATATTCTTTTTCTTGGCTACTGCAATCAATGTTTCCGCATCTTCCAACTGACCGACGAAATTCGGTTGTTGGATTACAATGCATGCGGTATCATCGTCAAGAACCGCTTCCAACGAGGCAACCGTCGTTACACCGTTTGTTAGCGGAACATGTACAATCTTCGGATTCGTCGGACTGATAATGGTATCGACTACTGTGCGGTAGAGTGGATTTACACCATCAAGAATAATTACGCGATTCTTCTTGGTGTGCGCACGCAGTAATTGAATTGCTTCAGCAAGTGCAGTGCCACCATCGTAGAGCGACGCATTCGAAACCGGCAATCCGGTAAGACGTGTCATCATCGACTGGAATTCATAAATACACTGAAGCGTGCCTTGTGCTACTTCCGGTTGGTACGGTGTGTAAGCAGTGTAAAACTCTGGCCGAAGCAGTAACGGATTGACGGCGGCGGCAACGAAGTGTTCGTAACTGCCCATCCCCGCAAAGCATACGGCGTTATCGCCCACTTTGTCTCTCGACGAAAGTTGGCGGAAGAATTTACGGACTTCAAATTCCGACCAACCTAACGGCAGGTCAAGTTCTTTTTGCAAGCGAACTGCTTCAGGGATGTCGGCAAACATTTCTTCGACGGTTGCCGCACCGATTGCGGACAGCATTTTCGCACGATCATCAGCGGTGTGTGGTACGTAAGACATAATCGAGGTGCCTTTACTCAGTAGGTTTTTCTGGAAAAGGAAGTACTTTGCGCCGTCCCGATGGATGTGCAGGAATTACACTATCCATCGGTTGGGACAAAGTCAATCTATTAATTTATTCGACCCGCAGGTCAACGCTATAAACGGTCTTAGTGAAGCGTTTCGGAATAAGAACCGGCGTCGAGCAAACCGTTGAGTTGCGAAGGATCGGTAACTTCTAATTTTAGAATCCAACCATCACCGTAACAATCCTGATTAATCTTTTGCGGATCGGAATCGAGTGCGCCATTCACGGCGGTTACTTTTCCGTCTAACGGGGAAAATAAATCAGCTACGGTTTTCACGGCTTCGATAGTGACGAGACCAGCGCCTTTTTTGGCGGCAGTTCCGACACCGGGAAGTTGGAGGAAAACGATATCACCTAACTCAGACTGTGCATAGTCGGTCAAGCCAACGGTTACACTCTTGCCGTCCACTTTGCACCATTCATGGGTCGGTGTGTATTTCAAATCTTTGGGAACGTTCACGGATGTCTCCTAACTCAGCGAGTTTATTCTGGTTTGTTGGGAAGGAAATGCGTTTCGAGATAGCTTGTGTTATAATTTCCCGAAACGAAATCGGGTTCATTCAATATTTTCTGAAACAATGGTATCGTGGTCTTGGGACCCTCTATCACGGCTTCTTCTAAGACGCGCCGCATTCTCATAATAGCTTCAGTACGGTCTGCGCCAAAAACAATTAGCTTACCGATTAAGCTGTCGTAATACGGTGGTATCTGCCACCCTTCATACGCGCAACTGTCGATACGAACTCCGGGACCACCGGGAAAGTGCAACGCCACAATCTTGTTGGGCGACGGCATAAAATTGCGGTCGGGATCTTCGGCATTGATACGCACTTCGATACAATGTCCGCGAATGAAAACCTGAGATTGTGTTTTATTTAATTTCTGCCCACCGGCAATCGCAATCTGAAGTTTCGCCAAGTCGATACGGGATATCTGTTCGGTAATCGGGTGTTCCACCTGAATACGGGTGTTCATCTCGATAAAATAAAACTTTCCATCTTTATCGTACAAGAACTCCATCGTACCGAGTGAATCGTAATCGACGTGTTTCGCACCCCGCACCGCCGCTTCGCCAAGTTCCGCCCGCAATTCTTCGGTTATCACCGATGAAGGGGCTTCTTCCAATAACTTCTGGTGACGCCGTTGCATCGAACATTCGCGTTCGGCCAAGTGTATCACATTGCCATATTTATCGCCAGCAATCTGCACTTCGATATGTCGCGGTTGGACGATTAACTTTTCAAGGTAGAGCGTAGAATCACCAAAAGCAGATTCTGCTTCTGCACTGGCAATACCAAAAATCGCTTCCATCATCTGCGGTGACTTTACAATGCGCATTCCCCGCCCACCACCGCCGGATGATGCCTTCAGAATCACCGGATAACCGATTTCTTCGGCAATTATCTCGGCTTCAGCAGCATCTTTAACGATACCTTCGGAACCGGGAATAACCGGGACACCGGCCTCTTTCATCGTGGCTTTGGCGACTGCTTTATCACCCATCATCGCGATGGACTGAACACGCGGCCCGACCCAAATGTAACCGTTATCGACTACTTGTCCGGCAAACGTCGCATTCTCGGAAAGAAAACCGTAGCCGGGATGGATGGCATCCGCACCGGATATTTCCGCAGCGGCAAATAACCGGGTCGTGTTCAAATAACTTTGTGCAGATTGCGGCGGCCCGATAC
>CAZPUW010000344.1:0-3728 GCA_964589795.1 uncultured bacterium | reverse complement strand
TTCATCCGCGTTCGCCCAAGACAGCTTAAATATTCAGCGACTCGGTATGTTCACCACTAACATCGATTCCGTTATCTCCGTCTCTGTAACGGGAAATTACGCTTATGTCGGCGATGTGAATCATAACATGAGAATTGTTAATATTACCAACCCCCATGCTATGGTCCTGGCGGGGAGTTGTTCATTATTCGTAAATGCGGTTGCCATCAGTGGGAATTACGCTTTCGTTGCAAGTGGTGATTCCGGTCTCGGTATTGTCGATGTTTCAAACCCCGCATCGCCTGCCTTCGTGAGTTATTCCCACACTCCCGGTAAAGCTCTCGATATCAAAGTACAAGGCAACTATGCTTATATCGCCGATTCCACTTTCGGTCTCCAAATCGTGGATATTACGAATCCGCTGATACCGGCCAATGTCGGTTCGTGCCCGACGTTTGGGTCGGGGGAACGGGTTGCCGTTTCTGGAGAGTATGCGTACATCGCGGACGGCTATCCCGGCATTCAGGTAATCAGCATTTCGAATCCCGCTTCACCATCCATTGTCGGTAATTTCGTCACCTTCGGTGCTCCCGACTATCGTGGCGTCGCAGTGAGTGGTAATTATCTCTATGTCGCCGATTATGGCGATGATGGTATCTCTATCGCTGATATCACTGATCCGACCAATCCCCAATATCTTGGATACAACGGTAACCCTCATGGAAGGTGTCGAAGTGTCGCCATCAGTGGCAACTTTCTGTTTGTCGCCTCAGAACCGTTCGCAACTTTACTTGGAGGTTTGTCGGTATTCGATGTTACTGATCCATCTGCACCTGCCCGTGTCGGTTATTATGTAACACCGGGCACCGCCGTCGATGTTGCATTAAACGGTTCTACAACATTTATCGCCGATGGCAATAACCTTGGATGTTACGATGTATCCTATTTCCTCGGTCTGAAGGATACTCCGTCCAAATTACTTCCATCCAATTTTATTCTATCCGAACCGTATCCGAATCCATTCAACCCTACCACCCAAATTCAATTCGAGTTAGCACACAACACCCATGTCAATTTGCAGGTGTTCGATGCCCTTGGTCGTAAGGTTTCAACTCTTGCCGACGCCCCGTTTAACGCCGGGTCGTACCGCTTGCAATGGAATGGGACGGGAATGGCCTCCGGCAATTATTTCATTCGGATGAGCGCTGCCGGTCAGGCAGTCTCAAAGAAAATCACACTGCTGAAATAAAAAAAAGGGCGGGTATCAAACCCGCCTTTTATTATCCAGTTACATGTTTACTCTTAATTCGAATTGTGAATTCGAATTAATTTCTCCGTATCGAATCCCATTTTCTTAACTCGCTCAATAATATCCTGTAATGTAGAATCGGGTAGTTGCGGTGTCCTACTCAATATCCATAGATATTCCCGCTTGGGTTCACCTACGACGGCGTACGAATAATCACTCGCGAGATCGATTATCCAGTAGTTACCCCAAACAAACGGCAGGAAACTCAAAATCCTCGGTGCAAACCTCACTTTCAACTTGGTATTTGGTTCTGAGTTGCTTTGCCGGCGGGCAATCCCGGTAGCTTCGATTAAGCTCCCGTCGTCTTTCTTACACCGATTCACGACTTTCAGAGTACCGTCAGGATTTTTACTATATGTTGCCGTAATGTTCTTGAGGCACTTACGTTCAAACCAGTTCGGTAAGCGCGCAACTTCATACCAGGTTCCACAGTACCTGTCCACATCGACCGATTCTACAACAGTTACCGGCATCTGTTTTACTACCTCCGCCTTTACGATTAAACTCAACATCAACACTATTCCAGTTACGATACAACTAAATGTATATTTCATCCTACTCCTAACTTGGATACAATTTTAATTCGCTTGTTCCAAGTTACGAAAATTTTCGATAGAAATCGGAAATGCGATTTCTGGTTTAGCATCTGTATGTTTCGTACGCATCACTGCAAGTACCGCAAACTTAACTTTCAGTCCAGCAATCAACTCGTTTCTGGTCAACCACAATACTGCAAGATGATGTGGAACCAACCAATAACAGTATCCCTTTAAAAGAATTTTCCAGAGTCGGCGCGACCAATTAATAGAAATTAATTCTTTCAAACATCCCGTTTTATTTCCACTCACAATACTTCTTGTTACTCGATTTATCGACCGCCATTGCAGAAGTACGACGATATCGTTTTTATTGATTTCATTCCGGTATTCTTGCCTTTGCAACGCATTCCTCAGAGAAAGGTCCAATGCATTGTCGCCGTTCGTGGCATCTTGGTTCAAACATAATCGGTTTGTCGCTTGTTTATTATAAACCGCGGTTGCATTGGTGCTGAATGCGATGGGATATTTCAAAGCGATTCGGCCCCACATGTCCAAATCTTCGCCACGATGAATACCTACCTTGAACGTGCCGACATCATCAAACACACACTTCTTTACCGCTGTCGCCGAAGTCCAAACCGGATAAGAACCAATACATGAACGAAAATAATTCGGAATGATACCTTCCCACGGTGCATCCGGAATTCCGAGGTGGTGAGTTCGCACCAAATTCCCGGTTGGTTCAATAACTTCGTACGCTGTTGTAAAAGCCCCACACTCAGGAAATTGATCTGTAAGTGAAATGAGCACTGCGAGATGATTCGGTTTCCAGATATCATCGGCATCTAAAAACGCAATCAAACTGCCGCGCGCTTCACGTATTCCCATATTTCGTGCCGTGCAGACACCGCCATTTTCCTTAGAGAATATTCGTATTCGCGGATCTGTAAAAGTTCGTACGACTTGTTCCGAGTGGTCGGTCGAACCATCGTTGATAATGAGTATCTCGAAATTTTCGAAGGTTTGGGACAGCGCTTTCTCTAACGTTCGACCAATGTCGTTCGCTTTATTGTAAAGGGGGATTATCACGGAAACTGCAGGTACTTGTCGAATCAATTCGCCTCCTGTGTCGTGTTCGTGAAAAATAGTGCATGAAGATAAGTGCATATTATTTATACATATAAAATATATATATAAAATTAATCATTTACAATGTTATATTATTTGAACCATAAAAAAGGCGGACTTTCTGTCCGCCTTATTTTGTCATTGTGAACCCATTGCATATGTAGTAGCAATGGCTCACACACACCTTTGAATCTTGAAAATGTCAGGTGCTAACTTTGAGGCGCAACCTTGTGCACGCTGAAGGACGTGGCAACCTTCTTGATTTTTTTCCCATTCCCTATTCCCCGTTCCCGAATCACTATCTTCCCGATACGCGAGGAGCGAAGTGGAGTATCCGCAAAGCGATACGAAACGAAGCGACGTGGCGATCTTTTCTATCCTCCCCCCGTTTACGGGGGGAATAAAAGGGGGGTGTTTTTATCTTTTATTTTTTCCTGTTCCCCGTTCCCTATTTCATCAATATCATCTTCCTGCTTTCACTCACTCCATTCACATTCAACCGATAGAAATATACCCCCGTCGCCAACTTCGTCCCATCGAACGGTACGCGGTTCCGTCCTGGATTCTGAAATCCGTTCATTAACGTCGCGACTTTCCGTCCTGTCACATCAAACACCTCGAGCGTCACTTTTCCCGCAGTAGGCAGTGTATATGAGATAAAAGTCCTCGCATTGAACGGATTGGGATAATTCTGTTCCAAACTAAAATGTGTGGGCAACTTACTCGACGGTTTACTTGCAACAAATGTCTCACCACCATCTGTCGTGTGCAGG
>CAZPUW010000343.1:0-3736 GCA_964589795.1 uncultured bacterium | reverse complement strand
GCTTGCGAAAGTGTGCGAATACCAGCGGAAAATCCCTTGCCAAGAACAAGAGCGGTGCGTGGAGTTGGGCTGACAAGGAATTTTTGTACGATACCAAGGTCGCGCTCCCAAATGACATTGATGCCGTAAAAGATCGCCACAAACAGTACGCTTTGCGCCAAAATACCGGGAGCGATGAAATCGAGATAAGGAATATTGCCGGTATGCATTGCCCCGCCGCGAGAGAAAACTTGCCCGAAAACGAGCATCCAAAGTGCCGGTTGCAGGGCACGGGTAACCAGTTCGGTAAAATCATGGCGCAGCTTTCGCAACTCAAATTCGGTAATAACGAAAGTTTTTGCAATGAAACTGGTGAATGGAAAGAAGAAGGTTGCAGTCATAAATTTCCTTTTAGCCGATTCGCTCGGCAGTTCTACGTTCAGCCGAGACAGCGCGCAAAGTACCGCCCGAATCGGTTGCATTACCGGCATATTGTGCGAAGACTTCATTCAATGTGCGCCTAACGCCGCCAAGCGATGTCTCGAGTTCTTTACAAGTGCCGAGAGCGGCGATTTGTCCTTGATGCATGATTGCAATGCGGTCGCAATGGCTCTCTGCCTCTTCCATATAATGGGTAGTAAAGAAAAGAGTTGTACCGTATTCAGAACGTAGATCCATTAAATGTTTCCAGACAGCATCGCGTGCAATCGGATCCAAACCCACGGTCGGTTCATCGAGGAAAAGTACGCGTGGTCGGTGTAAAGTCGATAATGCGATTTCCAAACGACGAACCATTCCACCGGAATACTCTTTCACAAGACGACCCGCATCATGAGTTAACGCCATGAACTCGAGCGCTTCCCGGATGCGCTCTTGCTGTTCTCCGCGAGGTAAATCATATAACTTCGCAAAGATGAGTAGATTTTCGTATCCCGTTAGCGAACCGTCCACGGAAACCGCCTGCGGGACATAACCGATAACCCGCCGGACTCCGACTGATTGTGTGAGTATGGAGAATCCGCCAACGAATGCTTCACCCAAAGTGGGGCGTAATAATGTCGTTAGCATCTTGATAGTGGTCGTCTTACCGGCACCGTTGGAACCGAGAAGTCCGAATATCTCACCACTATTCACTGAAAGAGTCAGCGAATTTACCGCAGTAAATTTTCCGAAGCGACGCGTAAGATTTTTTAATTCTAAAACAATTTCACTCATAAATACACCTTAGCAAAAACAATGCTACAGACATTCAGTAGTTTAATTTGGATCGAAATTCCATTTGATTCGCATTATACATACGAATGAAATACTTGACAGCCCAAGTAACCAAAGGGAAAAGAGTATTGTAACTGTAAACCATCTAAATATAATTCAAGCGTATTGTTCAATTTTCATGCTTGCTTTGTTGCTCGTTAAGAACCTCATTCTCCGCTTGCTTCCAATCCTCGCCAGCTTGGCCGTCGATTCGACCACGTTGAACATACAGCTCATAAGCGCGTTTATTAATTTGCGAAGTTGGGTCAAAACGTGTTTTCACCGTGATGTTAGAAATGTAATGGTTTATCATCAAAACCTTTATCGCATCATTGAGACCAAGACATGCAACCATTGCATAAACGAATACTACCAGCATTTGCCACCACGGTAAGAGCACAAGACCCGGTAGCCCCACGAACGTCAGAATAGTACCTACCAACGCATTTGCCGCGAGTGCTAATAAAAGCATTTTACTGGGCATCGTCGACCAAAACCAGTGACGTTCCCGTGCGGAAATAACAGAGAATACGGCAAAGTAGAGCAACATTAGAAAACTAAAAGTACATAAGGCATCGTTGTTTGTTGCAAGATTAAAGTGCGACCAGGCGTACCATAAAAACAATAAAGTCTCAGCGACCATTACCACGCCCTGCACAATTGACACTGCGATAAAGCCGCCAATATTCCACGTTTCCGGCTGCTTGGAGGGACGAACATGATCGGTGGCTAAAGCGATTTTTGCAAAGTCGGTTAGGAATACCAACAGCAGCATGGTTAGTGCCGAGATTACGAATTTTCCGGTAACCACATAAGCAATAGCAACAAAAGCTGCTTTCAGGATTGTCCGACTGATTTTATTGATTATCCAAGTCAGAACGCGTTGGTAAATTGTCCTGCCTAAATTGACCAACGCAACGATATTCGTTAATCCCGGTTCAGTCAAAACGATACTCGCAGCGCCCTTCGCCACGTCAGTCGCCGTGCTTACTGCGATACCGACTTCGGCCTGACGTAGAGCAGGTGCATCGTTGACACCGTCTCCCGTCATTCCGATCACATGCCCCGATGATTGCAGGTGCTGTACAACAATGTACTTATCCTCGGGATATACTTCTGCGAAACCATCAGCGCCAGCCAACAAATCCGATGTTTCGTTGCCGGTTTTCGTGTTGGCTTCTTTAAGGTCAGCTACCCGACGGATATTTGGTAACCCCACTCCCCGGCCTATTTCACATGCAACCGGCAGTGCATCACCGGTAAGCATTTTAACCGGCACGCCTAAATCCCGAAGTTCGGAAATCAATTGTTTGGCATCGGGTCGAAGCGGATCATACAGCGTCACCAATCCGAGTAGTACGGGCTTGTCATTCTCGGGTCCGCATGCAACAGCAAGCGTTCGATAACCCTTCTGGGTCGAGTCGTTTACCTGCAATTCCAACTTTTCGATTTCCGGTGCTTGCAAGCCGCGTGCTTCCGCGATAGTCCGTACTGCACCTTTCATTACCCGTAATCGCTTTCCCTCTTGTTCGACAACTGCTTCCGTTTTACGGTTTAACGCTTCGAACGGTGCAAACGAAATTGGCTTGACTTCAGCTCTTCCATCGAAAATATGCCGCTCTTTAGCTGCGGCAAGAAACGCCCGATCAATCGGATCTTGATTCGCTTCATTAGATGCAAGCGCTCCTGCGAATAAAACGTCAACTTCGGTTACCTGCCCAAGTGGTATTACTCCTGTTACCGCGAGTTGGTTCATGGTAATCGTGCCTGTTTTATCGACACAAAGCACATCCATTGTAGCGGCATCTTCAACGGCGCTGAGCCGGGTAACCAGTACACCGCGTTTCGCCAACTCCTTCGAACCGACTGCCATACTAACAGTGAACATGACGGGGAGCGCAAGCGGAACCGCACTCATCAAAAGAATCAGCATCAACGGAATCATTTCCAGAAGCGGTGTTTCCCGGATAAGCGACAATACAATTACCACGCCGACCAATACACCGACAATAATAAAAAGCCATCGGACGATTTTGGCGACTACTGCCTCAATGTGGAGTTTCGGTCGGGCTAATTGCACCAATTCAGTCGTGCGGCCAAAATAGGTCTTCGCACCTGTCAGTATAACTACCCCGTTACCTTCGCCTTGATGCACAATTGACCCCGACGAAATTACATCACCGCTGTTTTTGTCGATATCCTTCGATTCGCCGGTTAGCGCGGATTGGTCGATACTCATCGTTCCCGTTAGAAGTTTAATGTCGGCGGGAATGATATCACCCGGTCGAACGCGAACAATATCACCCGGAACCAATTCGCGTGAAGGAATAACCAACCAATTCTTTTCACGCAAAACCCGTGCACTAACCTGTAAACGTTTCCGTAACGTCTCGACTACACCCGCCGCCCGATGTTCCTGAGTAAAACTCAAAACGGCGTTAATAATTAACAGTGCGCCAACGATTGCAAAATCAGAATATTTTCCGAGTACCACGGACAACAA
>CAZPUW010000342.1:0-3744 GCA_964589795.1 uncultured bacterium | reverse complement strand
GCACAAATCAGTATGACGCCGCGACGCCGAATCTCTTCGGAGATTTTTGAGAAGAGTGAGTTGTCGTAATACTTCGCTTCGGGTTCTTCGAAAGTGAGGGATGATTGAATGATATCGGCTCCCTCTTCTTCACACCACTCCAACCCCACCGCCCAACTTGCTTCGTCGTCGTTATGGGCATTGCGCTCATCGAACACGCGGGCAAGGAGATAGTTGGATTCCGGCGCGCCACCGATAAGATGTCCGGGGTCGTTTCCCGCCATCACCGACAACACCCCTGTGCCATGCGCCCCTTGCTCGGCGGTTCGTAACCAACGTGAGAGCCGCGATTGAATTTTGACAAAATCATGGTACGCTTTCAGGTGGAGATGGTTGAAGCATTTGTGTTGTAAATCGAATCCGTCGTCAACTACTCCGATTGTCACACCAGTTCCCAAGTAATTGTCCCACGCCTGCACATCGGGAATTCCGAGCGATTCTAATTGTTCATAGGACTCACCATACTCGATACCGCCACCTTGAATAATAGGTGGTGACGTGGATTTCGGTTTGGTCGGAACACTGTTAATTTTTATCGAATAGAGTTCGTGAAGATGCATGGTTGTATCAAACCGCATTGCATCCCGAATGGAACGGTTAGAACCTTGCAAATAGGCAACCGGTATGGTGCGAAACGCATAAATGGTATCGATACCGAGATTTTTAATTTGGTTTACGTAACCGGCGTCCAAACTGTAGTCATAGACAGTTACACCTTCGCGTTGTAAGCGTCGGGTACGCGGTGAATCCTCATTGTCGCGGTATTGGATAAGACGCTTATGCCAGTGGGAAAGGTCGGTTTCAAACCATACTTTCCGAATCAAATTCGAACGGATTGAATCGCTACCAGCATGCACAGTAGGAACCGAGCGGTCGGTTTGCCGACGGTTTGCAGCGTAGCCGGTATTTGCGAAACATGAAACGAATAGGAAAAAGAGAATCCGGGCCGTCAATCGGTAATCCATATACTACCGTTCTTTTCGTACACAACCCGACCATCTGCAGTTAAAGAGTATGAAGAAATATTATTACTAACCGTGTACACCGTTTGGTTTCGGTACAGCATGAGTTCGGTGGAATTGTTCGTTATCGATTGATAGGCAACTGCACCCGATGCAGAGCCGACGGGATGTCCGGCGTTGCTCACAAAAACTGAATCGGTTGCTGTAATATTGGAGTATCGGAAAATTTCCAAACCGGAAGAAGAATACGAGTCGAAGTAGATGTAATCATCGGAAGCGAATACGATGTGATAAGAATCGTTGCTCGATAATATGCGTTCCGTCCAGTTATTATTGGCACGCGCAATGCACGGCGATGTAGCGACTGAACCTCCCAAATACACAATTACATTACCATCGGGAGATATTTCAGGATTGGTGCCGACGAGACCGAACCCGACGCGGGTAATGGTTTCGGTTCTAATCGCGTAGGTATATAATCCCGTTCCGGTGAGTGGATTGGTTTCTTCGAAAACAACACTGTCCGTTACTGTTCCATGTGTCCACGGTATGGGATCGCGTCCCGATTGGTGAAGGTTTATCAGCGAATCGGTCGGAAGGTATTCGAGATAGATTCCATTGGTCGTAGAGCCAAGTTGACCACTCACGGAAAACACAACATGGGTATTGTCGGTAAACCAGCGAATAGCACTGGTCGGATTTACGGAAGAAATTACCTGTATATCCGCACCTGCATGGTGGTAATACCAGGAACTATCGCGCTTGTACAACAACCCGTTCCCATCGGGAGAGATATATGGAGCGGTTCCGTTTGTAATTAGGAGACTGCTATTCAGATTTGGACTCACTGGAGCTGTGGGGTTGCTGCTTTTCGATTTACAACCGTAAAACGAAACAAGCGCAAACACTATTCCGATGAAAAATACTTTAACGGTTTTTTGCGAGCGTGTATTCGACATAGTCCTCACTTTGCGAGGGGATGGTTAGTACCCATTCAATGGATGTTGCATCGGTTTTTGACGGATCGATTCTTCCGCTGGTCGTACTGGAAGATAATAATTTCCAACTGCCGTATTGCGGCTCGTGCAAAGTTATCGGTATAGGCCGGTCAGTTGCATTCGATATCGTTACGCGGGTCGTTTCTTCCGATTCATTTTGTGCTTTGCGTTCAAATTTCAACCGCTCTTTATGTGCGGTAATGTCGAATGTAACACCGGTACGGACTTTAATATTGCTGCCCGCGGAAGCCGGGCCGACGTAATCCTCACCAACAAATGTACCACCGTTTATTGTGTCGCCGTAAATCGTCACTTCTCCCCACGGTAACGCACGGGCATGGTTTTTACCGAGCGAAAATTCAAGTTCACAAATCACCGGTGCGCTTTCCAATGTCGCATTTTCGATAACGTACCGGGTTCTACCGCTTACATGCGTTGTTGGTAAGAATTCTATTTGACAGGCGTGGCGAGCCGGTAAGTCGATTGATTTGGGTAGGACATACTTTTGGTAACCGTTCCATTCATCGGGTGAATTGAGAAATCCACCGGGGTGTGATGTCCGTTCGGCGGGTGCATCGTCGGAACCCAGCAACGGATCACCGGCGATTAGTTCGACATTCACATTATGGAAATCGCGGGTTGTGGTATTCTCTATCGAGTAGGAGCCCTGCAATTTCGCGGTATTATCCCCCATCAACCAAAGGTGGTAGGCGGCGCGCCAATTGGCTCCCGGGGCAAGATAGGAAATCCTGACCGGAGCGGTCTGTTCGAATTTTGAAAAGACATTCCATGCAATACGCGACGGGCCGGATGCGAGCGGTAACGAATCGAATGTAATGGTACTCAGCATATTTTTGTCGATGACTTCGACCCGGCTTTGGGTTGTATCGGGCTGAAGGTAAATGTGAGTGTCGGTAGCTCGAAGAATTTTACCGTGATAAAATTCAGTCCCTTGTTGGAAACTCACCATTTTCCCTGCATGCAATGACCAAAGGGTGGCAAAATCGATTCCTTCGGGAAGGAACTCGGTAGTGATGGTTTTAATGCTGGAATCTTTCACGATAGGATCAACCCGAAGCGAAGAGAGAAATAGGCGTGGGATGGGTTGTAAAAACTCGAAGGTTTGCGTACCCGAATTAAAGACGATGGGGAGGTTTTCCCGATACTGCATTAAGTCGCGGGTATAGATGGAAAGGGTGATATCACCGGGTTCCGCGTGTACTGGTATGGACAGGGACAAAAAGGAACAAAAAAGTGATGCAAGAATAAATGCGTAAGATATTGATTCACATAAATTTTTATTAGCGGTAAGGTCGTTTCGACTGAAAAGCGTTCGAGACCGTACGGAAACAATATTCGACGCAACACTAAACCGATTTTTCATAAGTAACTGTACGTACCCTACGACTTTCTTCACCGAGCCAACTCCTTGAAACTCCCAGAGTTTACGAATTTATCACAACGTGGAACAATCTTTTAAAATATTGTTTATGCATAACTAATAACTTACAGAAACAAATTTCGCTTGATAAACACTTTAAAAACCGTGTTCACAGGTCACAAGTGTTTGGAAAAAAAATGTAAACCCCCTCAAGCAGGTTGACTTGGGAAGTAAAAACTGTATATTTACGACAAGCGGAGGAATTAGGTTTGAATACCACCACAATAGGAGAATGTAGGAGTATACCACCGGGTCCGTTCTTTGTCGCGCTCGAAGAGAACTCCGTCTCCTCACATCGAATCAT
>CAZPUW010000341.1:0-3758 GCA_964589795.1 uncultured bacterium | reverse complement strand
CGTCACGGTAAGGTGTAACGTCACGCTGTCACCCATCACCACAAATCGATTTGGTGTGATGGAAGCGGTCACACTTAAATCATTCGGATACGGTTGTAACCAATTCGTAAGCGGGTATAGCAGCATCCAGTCGAGATACATCGAAACCCACGACTGTTCCTGATTGGACGCCTCGCCCACTGTTGCCGGTATCCCTCCATCGTTGTCCGCATCCTGTGCAAGCAGGTAATTGGCGATAACGACCGAAGTATCACGGAACGCTTCATTGTGAGTCAACTCGTAAGCATTTGTCCATGCATTGCCATACCATGTACTCCAAGCGTTCGCCCAACTTGCAGTTCCGCCCCGAACGCCAATCGAAGGTGCATATTGGTTTATCCATGGAATCCCGAAAGTAGTATCTTCACGGCAAATCGAATTCACGACACCCCAGAATGCACAACCACCGGACAACGCCCAACCCGCACCGCTATTCCCTAAATAGTAACTTGGATTGGTTTGAATCGTTAACCGTAATCTCTGCCCGCGTGCAAGCGCGGTATCTAACCATCGCGCGGAATTAGAACCGCCCCGCCACCGCGCATATAATGCCAACGCACCGGTTGCCATCCCTTCCGCATCAAAGCTATACGAACCGACACAGGGATAATCACGGATATAATTGGCACACGAATCACCGTACCCGATTACTGACGAATCATGGCTTGCAGTGATATATGCCATCGTTGCCGCAATTCCCCAACAGGAATTATGGCTGCGGTAATAATCGCCGTTAGAACCCTCTTCCAACCATGCGGGAAATTGACGTAGGTAAATCCACGAACGCGGTAACTCAGTTTGGAACAAAGTATCGTTACCGCTCAATAACCGCGCATTCGACCAAATCACAATTGCTTCTTGAGTATTATCAGTTTGGATGATATCGTAATATCCCCCTTCCCCTTCGCGTTGGCCGCCGTAGTTAACATCATTCGTCGTCACCTGTAGCGGACGCAGCCAGTTCGCGCAAAGCATATATCGTGCATAGTAGTTGTAAGGGTAAATTTGCGGTGGTTGGTTTGGAGGTTGTCCGGTAGGATTCTGTGAATCAAACGTTGGATGCTGAACCGATTCCATCGCGCGGATTTTTTCGGGTGCCCAATACTGAGTAGCAAAAGCCGGGAGTGCTAACATAAATAACGAAATTGCTATCGGAATAATAACCCGAAACTGCAACGATTCTTGATGACGGGAACACAACGGCTCACGAATCATGATTACTCCTCTTGCGTTTGCACACGTACCATGGTAATATCTACCAAAGTTTTTGAAACGATTTCGTTATTTCACAACCGGTCGCAATAACAATACTTTGGGTTCAAATTAGGAACAGCACTCACACTTTATCGAATTTTTTCCCGGTTTTCAAGAGAGGACGCAGTGATGGCTATAAAACTTGGTCGCTTTGGACGCATAATGTTTTGTTTCGCAGCATGTTTTGCTGTGACAACAGTCTGGGCGCACAAACCGGGAAGATTCCCGCAACTTGAACGGGCAATCCCGCAAATAGTCGACGGAAATCGCGTGATTAATGCTGAAACCGGTAAAACACTCTTCATTACATTAAGCGGTAATCGCCCACAGGCAACCTCGCTGAATCGCGAAACGGTCGTAAAAAAGTGGCTCGCCGAGAATTATAAGCTGCTTGGTCTCTCTTACGCTCCCGATATTCACTTGGTACTCCGCCAGGAAACTCCCGGTGGTGAAATCCTCCGGTTTCTCCAGAGTGTGAATGGCATCGATGCTTTCTTAAATGACCTTGTGGCGGCATTTACTCCCGAAGAGTATCTGCAATCGGTTCATCTCGGATTGGATGACCGGTTGCATGTAAACACCACTACACCGGCTGTAACCAATTCTACCGCTATCCTAACCGCTTATACCACCGTCAAATCGTTGGGTGTAACCGGTGAAAACGACCCACCGATGGTAACACTTACTGTATGGTGTGACGATAACGGTGTAACCCACTTAACTCAGCGCGTATTAGTATTCCCCACCAACCCTTATGGCGAATATGAGGTATTGGTCGATGCTCAAACCGGTACTGCATTAAGCATCAAAGACTTGACCGAATATGTCGATGGCACCGGAAACATCTTCGATCCCGACCCCTTAACTACAGCACAAGTTTTATATACCGTTCCGGGCTATGGTGACAACAGTGGGGCCGATTCGCCGCAATTTGACGCACAAAGGCACATCCGCACCTTACGTGATATCACCGAAAATGGTGGACGTGATTCATTAGTCGGGCCGTGGGTACAAATTCGTGATTTCGAAACACCAACCGTTGCTCCGATTTCCACTACTAACCGCGACTCGTTCCGTTTCAACCGCGGTCAACGTGCCTTTGACGATGTTATGGTGTATGCTCACATCGATTCCATTCAGCGTTATGTCCAGTGGTTAGGATACAACAACATCCAGCATCTTTCGATGTGGGCGGATGCGCATGGTCTCGGAACCACCTACCCGGACAACGATAATTCGCATTACGTCCCCGGTACGAATCGCGTCGCATTTGGCGAAGGCGGTGTCGATGATGATCAGGATGCCGACGTTATCTGGCATGAGTATGGACATGGAATCCAAAACGCGATTGTACCAAACTTTGGTAGTTCCAATGAAGAGGGCTCCATCGGTGAAGGGTGGGGCGATTACTGGGCTGGTAGTTATTCCCGTTCCATTTCGACTTATTACGATACGTGGGTTTATAACTTCGATGGCCACAACACCTATTGGGATGGCCGTGTATTGAACGACCCTTCGACATACCCATGGTCGGGACAAGGTGAAATCCATACCAACGGCCAGATTTGGGCACATGCAATGATGGATCTCGACTCACTTGTTGGAAGAACTGTCGCCAACAAATTGTTGATTCAGGGAATGTACAACATTGGTCTAAGTGCGACTTATGTAACTTACGCACACTCAATTCTTGTTGCGGACACGACATTATACCAGGGTGCGCATGCTATGGCGATTTACACCGCGTTCAGCGCTCGCGGTATATTAACGATGCCACCGCCTACTGCGACAATTAGTGGCGGTGTGTACACGGCTACCGGAAATATTCCCATCCCGGGTATCGTCGTGACTTTAGACAACAGCGTTACACGGCACGATACCACTGATTCACAAGGTGCTTATTCGTTTACAAGTGTTTCGATGGGAACACACAGTTTATCAGTTAGCGATCCCGCATACAATCCGGTAACGGCCAATGTGCAGGTTACATCAAGTGGTACAACGACTCACAATATTCTTCTAACCCGTCCGGTTTATCAGGCAACATCTGATTCAATCCATATCTCGCTCGGTGCGAATGATACCGCCTATACCTTCAGTCCGCTGACTACATTGAGCAATACCGGCGATGGGCCGGGTTCATATAATCTTGGTTTATACACTGGCCCCGCAACTCAAGCGAATTGGTCGCTCGTCCGCGAAATCGATGTCGGTCAGATTACCGGAGATGCCGCCCTTCAAGGTGTTGAGATTTACAACGGCCAAATAATTTTGAGTGGCGCGAATGGTTCTAATAACCCGAATAAATTCTATCGCCTTGATTTCAATGATGGTCATTTAATCGGTACAGTCGATCAACCATCCATTACCGTTAGCGGCATCCGGGATTTGGCAGCGTTAGGTGACAGGTTGTATGGTTCGGAAAACGACTCGTTGTGGAGTTGGGATACGACGTTAACAAATCG
>CAZPUW010000340.1:0-3759 GCA_964589795.1 uncultured bacterium | reverse complement strand
TCCCGGGCATTGTCAGGTCGAGTAAGACCAAGTCGATATCAAGTTCGATTTTACGGCGCGCTTCGAATCCATCCGCGGCAGTCTCAACGACATGTCCGAGCGTCATCAGGTATTCGCGGAAGACTCTGCGGATTGCCGGTTCGTCATCCACTACCAGTATTCGAAATGGTTTGTCCATATCGTTATTTATTTACCCGCTCCTATTTCATCACCACCCGCGTCAAGATACGAACAAACTCATCATTCTTTAACGAAATAATATTCTGTCCGGTTCCCGAACTCACGGGGTAGGATTTTCGAAATCCCACTGAATTCGTACCGACGTTTCTCCTGCATGTAACTGGAGTTGTATCTGATGAGGGGGATATTGTGGATTTACTAATTTAACAACGACCGCTCCCGGAGCAACCGGAATAGGGTCGGCTATCGGCGTACTCGCCACTTTTACATTATTAATATAGATGTCCGCCC
Organism: uncultured bacterium; assembly: GCA_964589795.1. Classification (GTDB taxonomy): domain Bacteria; phylum Electryoneota; class JAOADG01; order JAOADG01; family JAOADG01. The sequence goes on along the minus strand of CAZPUW010000340.1, from coordinate 3,288 downwards.
ACGGTGAAACGGCCCCGATACTCACCGCTCCCACTTCCTTCCAAAGTTCGATATGATACCGCAACGTACTATCGGCGGCTATCATCACTCGTTTGCTAATCACGGGAAATTTCGGATTGGTAAAAGTCAGAACATGTTCACCTGCTGTCAACACAACCGGATCGCTGACCGGCAGCGTCAAACGGACGGAACCGGTCTCCATTACCGACCAAGGGTCGCTTGAAATGCGTAAATAACCATTACGAACGATTTTCTTTTCCGGTGGGACAACCGGAGGTGTGACGACAGGTTGGACTATTCCGGTAGTTTCCTTCGGCGGTTTTTTATTCTCTTCTCCGTTTGTTCCGGTCGCACTACCGGCCTTTACTGTCGAGTCGCGTTTCACCGGTGGGGACACATTGGTTGCCACTTTCACCGGAGCCGGAACTGAATCCTCGTGTTTGACAAAATTCGAATCGTTTTTGTGGTTAATCGGATGGCGCAACGTGTCGTTTTGTTCGGAAACAATTGTACTGGCGACATGCTGAAACATGTTGTGGAGGAACAACGCCACACCACCCAACATCAGCATCACGGCCCCCCACACCACGAGGGTTTTACCGCGCCGCAACGGGGAACGAACCGGTTTGGGGAGACGGAAACCCGCCGGGTCGGCGATATAATCTTTGATGAGGTTCGGGTCGTTCGGCCAATTATAGGTTGAAAATATCGCACGCAGTTGCTTTGTTACTTCCGATGCCGATGCGTAACGCTTGCGGGAATCTTTTTCCAACAGCTTGTAAACAAGACGGTCAATTTCCTGCGGGATATCCCGAACCTTCTGCGAGGGTTTATCGGGGTGCTTGGTGAGAACGAGATGCAAACTTTCGGAAAATGTCGTACCGGAAAAGATTCGCTCGCCGGTAAGCAATTCATAAAACGAAGCACCGAGTGCAAACAGGTCGGTGCGGGCATCGACCAACCCTCCGGTAATGGTCTCCGGCGCCATGAACGACGGTGTTCCTATCACCATCCCTTGCTGCGTTATTGAGGGGGAGTCTTTGAATAGGGCTAAACCAAAGTCGGAAATTTTTATCCGCCCGTCTTTGCTGATAAGAATATTTTCCGGTTTGATATCGCGATGTATTACTTCCTGATTGTGGGCAACTTCCAACCCTTTCAAAATCTCGAGTAAAATCAGTGAAGCGATTGGCGCGGGGATATTTCCACCGCGTTTGAGAATTTGGGCAAGGTTATATCCCTCCACCCATTCGAGTACAAGAAAAACGGCATCGGGTGACGCGCTGAAGTCGTAGATGTTGACGATATTGTCCTGCCGAACGCGGGCAATGACACGAGCTTCGCGTTCGAACCGGGCACGGATATCTTTTTCGGCGGCAAGCTGGGGATGGAGTTGTTTAATCAGAACGGGACGGTTGAGCGATGGCTGCCAACCGCGGTACACGGTGGTGACGATGGAACGCGAAAGAACTTCGAGTAGCTCATATCCACCCAATGTCCCAATCGGTTCTACTTTCGACGTTTGCTCCGCTTCAGACGTCAATTTTCCATTCGTTCAATTTATAGTGCAACCAGCGGAGTGAAACATCGAGAACCTCAGCCGTGCGTGTGCGGTTCCCTCCGCATTCTTCAAGTGTGTGAACCACGATATCACGGGTGTGATCTTTCATGGTACGGGGACGTTGCGAACCGTCGGCGGCCCGGGCAGGGAGCGACAAATCCTCGGCGCGAATAGTAGTCGGCGTCGATAGGACATACGCGCGCTCCATTGTGTTTTCCAATTCCCGGATGTTGCCGGGCCAATCGTATTCGATAAGTTGTTTCAACGCATCCGCGGCGATCTGCTTCGGTTTCTCATCACCGCTACGGGTAGCGAATTTTTTCAGGAAGTGATGAACCAACAAAGGAATGTCGGTGCGCCGCTCACGCAACGACGGTAACCGCACATACACAACATTCAACCGGTAGTATAAATCTTCCCGGAAATTTCCCTTTTCCACTTCTTTCTTCAGCGACCGGTTGGTTGCGGAAAGAATTCTGACATCGACTTTGCGTTCGACGGTGTCGCCGACCCGGCGCATGATGCCATCCTGTAAGACCCGTAACAGTTTGGTTTGGATTGAAGGGGATATGTCGGCGATTTCATCGAGGAAGAACGTACCACCATCGGCTATTTCCAATAACCCTTTTTTATCCGATACAGCGCCGGTAAACGAGCCCTTCCGGTGTCCGAACAATTCGGATTCGAGCAAGTTCTCGGAAAGGTTGCCACAAAATTGGGCGACAAACGGTTTATTTCTCCGCAACGAGGAGTAGTGCAACGCCCGTGCTACCAGCTCTTTGCCGGTTCCGCTCTCGCCTTCTATCAATACGGAAATATTGCTGTCTTTTATCTTGTCCATCAATTTGAAACATTCAATCATCTTCGGATGATTACCGATGATTTCACTGAATGCGTACGTGCGTTCGACTTCACTTTGGAGACGGACATTTTCGAGGGACAACCCCTGTACCAACCGTGCATTCTGGACGGCGATAGCGGCGATATTGGCAAATATTTTCAGGAAGTCCAGCGATTCCGGTGTAAACTTGGTGCGGTTCTGTCGTGAATCGAGATAAATCCCGCCCTCCACTTGCTCTTTTACGATAAGCGGAACGCAAAGAACGGAAGTCACCCGTTGCATGATGACGGATTGGGCGCCGGAAAAACGCGGATCAATCTGGGCATCGTGGGTAAGGATTGCCCCTTCACCCGACATTGCGCGGCGAACGATGGAACTTGAATATTCGAGTAAGTCCGCTTCGTCATCATCGTGTATCGACCGTGCAACCGCTACGCGAAAATCGCCCCCCTCACGGAGTACGATAAGTCCGCGTTCGGCTTGTACCGGAGCCAGCGCCATGTCCATAATCTTCGGTAATAATTCACCGAGGTCATGGATACCATTGAGCAGCGTACTGATTTCCAACAACGACGTGAGTTGTTCGCTTCGGAGTGCTTGCTGTCCATCAGTCGATGTGGTAGGTGGTGTGGTACTCATCATGATTGCATTGGTTTCATTGGTTAGTTACGGTAAACTGACAAGTTCTTGAACGTGACGAATTGCCGAATTCATCGACTTCTTCCACCGTCAGAAAATAATCGGCGGCGGGAAGTAGGTTGCGCAATGTATCGGAAGCAACTCGCGGCAAATTATCTACGGCATAGTACAGATGTTGTAAATCGGGAAAATAAAACCGGATCCGGTTTGAATAAGAGAATCCGTCTCCCTGACTGGGATTCCATGC
>CAZPUW010000339.1:0-3779 GCA_964589795.1 uncultured bacterium | reverse complement strand
GCTGGCGAGCCTGCATTGAGATGGAAGTCATAATTATCTGGATCTACAAATTGTACCCCATTTAAATTGCTTACTGTACCGCTTGTTTGATTTGTCCAGATAGTTCCTGCATCTGTAGTACAAATGATAGTACCGGACGCACCGACAATCCATCCGTTGTTAGAATCAACTACAGTTATATCATTCAATAAACTCGTTGTTCCCGAGGTTTGAGTATTCCAAGTTATGCCAAGATTTGAACTATGGAGAATTGTTCCTGAATCGCCTATCGCCCAACCTGAGTTTGAATCCGAAAACATAACATTTTGGAGTGAATGCTCAATGCTATCCGTGAGTAATGACCAAATTTCCCCACCAGTGGTAGTTCGCACGATTGTGTTACCACCAACCGCACAACCAATATTTTCAGTTGCGCATGCGATTCCTTTGAGGCTTACAGTTGTACCTTGTAAACGATCTGTCCAAGTCCAACCATTATCAGTGGATTTTACGATACATGCTGGACCGGGGTATGCACCTCCTACACCCCAAATGTTATCAGCATCAACAAGCGAAAAACTATTGAAAACGTACCAACTCATTTCATTGTACCAAGTTTGGCCACCATCGAAAGTTAACAGAACTGCGCGACCTGTCACCAAACAATGATTTGAATCTATTAACGCAATATCGAATAAAGCGGCATTTGTATTACTTGTTTCACTCGTCCAGGTGTTTCCACTGTTTGTCGTTCGTAAAATTGTACCCCCAAGTCCAATTGCATAGCCATGGCAACTATCACTGAATGCGACGCAAGTCAGGTTTTGCAATGTGCCACTTGTTTGGTTGTTCCAAGTTGCACCTCTATTTGTAGTATGAAGGATTGTCCCTGCGTCACCTACTACCCAGCCATTGTTATTTTCTGTAAAAGCGATGGATGACAACCAATTTGTAGTACCGCTGTTCTGAGTATTCCAAGAGGAACCACCGTTAGTCGTTTGTATTATAATACCTCCTTGTCCGACGATACTCCCCATATTTTCATTGATAAATACTACTTTGGAAAACGAACTGGTTATTTCAGTCGCTAATGAAAACCAAGACAAACCTTCATCAGTCGTTTTTAGAATCGTTCCATTACTACCAACTGCGTACCAAGTTCCATTATGCGCGTTACATATACTCCATAAGTCATTAATTGTCCCGCTATTGGGGAAAATCCAAGTAATACCATCATCTGTTGTACGCTCAATACAACCGCAATCTCCTACTACACAACCTGTATCGGGGTTAATAAATTTAACCGAGTTCAGCTGATTCGCAGATGGTATTGGATTTTGCACTCGCCAGTTTTGGCTAAATGATTTATTTGAGATGACAGCGGCTAAGAGTAGCGATATGGATAAAGAAGTGATATTGCGATATAATGGTGACATACTATCCTCGTCGGTTCTTGGAAGCGTTCGTAGTTGTCAGAGGTGAAGTAGTGCAGCTACTTACTGTACAATTTAGGGTGGAAAAGGAAATGCAACAATGCAAAATCAATTAATATAAAAAAAGGCGGGTCTAACACCCGCCTTTAATTTCTTATCACCCTTGCCCGATATGGAAGAATGCTTTGATAATGTGTCCCGCCATTTCGGGATTCTCTTTGAGGCGGCGGATACTGTATGCATACCACTTTTCACCGAATGGAACATACAACCGTAATGGATGCCCAAACCCGACTATGCGTTGTCCCAAATTCGGCAATACGCCGAGCAGCATCTGAAATTCGTACTTATCCTTCGGAATGTTTCGCTTCTTCAGTTGTTCCAAAGCATAATCAACCAACACTTCATCGTGTGTCGCGATGCCAACTGTAATATCGTGATCGAAAATACAATCGAGCGCACGGCGGTAATTTTCCCGCACTGCTTCTTTCGATTTGTACGCGATGGCTTCCGGTTCGACATAAATCCCCTTGCAGAGACGGATGTGCTTTCCTTGAATGGCTGGTTTCCCGGACATCACTGATGCAAGCACTTCGATATCGGATACCGTGCGTTTCAGGTATGCTTGCAGAACCACACCGACATTGTCGAACCCGTCTTCCCGGAGGCCGCGGTACAACTCAAGTGTCGAATCGGTATAGGGTGAATCTTCCATATCGATGCGGATAAAGGTGTTTTTGTCGCGGGCAAGTTGAAGTAATTTACGATAGATATTGCGGGCGTGTTCGTTATCGATTCCCAAACCCATTTGCGTCGGTTTGACGGAAACATTTCCGTTTATCTTCTCTTGCGCCAGCCGTTCCAAAACGCCGTAGTATTCGGCTGCAGAAGTGTCGGCTTCGTTTAAATCGAGAATGTGTTCACCCAAAACATCGACCGTGACGACACGGCCCGATGCATTCAATTTTTTACTTTCGGTGACGGCATCGTCGAGTTTCGGACCGGCGATGTACCGTTTTGCAACTTGATACACGATTGCTTTGGGAACAATCGGTAACATTTTTGCGATCATAGCGTTCAGCATGATTTCCTCGTAATGCTCAAGGGAGTAGCGGGGGTTAAAACGTTGGTTCTTGAAAGGAGCGATTTGCCACCTAAATATGCTAAAAAAAACGTCCTCAGTGCAAAGTTCCGCCGCTAAGCCACGTTGCTATGCCTTCCCGGTTGTTTCGGAAATGTACACCAAGTCGGTTTTTCGCCTTGTCCGATTGAAACGCCCAATGGTGCTGTGCGACTCGCAATAAGGTCGGTGTAAGTGGAAAAGTACCACCAAACATACGGAACAGTGCGGAAGGCAGTATAAAAACTTTTTCCAGCATCTTTGCCGAAAGGTTGTAGCATGGTGCCTTGCCGCCGCTCTGCTGCGCAATCTCTTCGAGAAAACCTTGCAACGAACTAACCTCACCCGTCGCGATCAGTTCGGATTCTTCATGCCGGTTCAACATTTGTACCGCACACTCCACGACATCATCGATAGCGACAAAGCTTGCAAGGGTGTCCGCTCCGGCAATAATGGGTAACCGCTTGCGGGTGACGGCTTGCGCAAACCGGGTCAATGAGCCGTGTGCTCCGGTACCGTAAATGATTCCGGGATGAAGAATCCCGCAATGAAAACCCGACTGTATTTTATTTCTTACCAGTGACGTCGCCGAGCGCTTAGTTGCCTCGTAAGGTGAGAGTGCAACGTCGGGAAATGGATGGGTTTCATCTATCGGGGTGGTGCCGGTTGGCCCATACACAACCACCGAACCGAGGAAGAGTAAGTAAGCGTTTGCCGGCATCGCGTTTAATATGGATTCCGTCGCAATTACATTTACCCGTTTCATTTGTTCAAATTGTTCACTGCTGAGACTAACCATCGCCGCCGCATGAACGATTTTGTCTGCACCTGCCAACATCTCCGGCGTTACCGGTTGACGGGAAAGATCAATTTCAATGAAATCTATTTGCAGATTACCTGTCAGGTGTGGATATGCACAAAAAAATTTTTGTTTCGAGCGGACGAGTAAGCGAATCGGTTCATCCCATTGCAACAATCGCTGTAATAGGTGAGATCCAAAAAAACCACCGGCACCGGTTAGAAAAATCATGTCTCTTTCGTATCACTTCGCAATGAATAACTGTAGTTGGACTTGCAATCGGCTATAGGAAAGATAAGGAACTAAAAAGAGAAAGGAGAGTGGATGGGAAAGACCACAAAGTATTGGCTTCTGAAAACGGAACCGGGTGTATTTTCAATCGACGATTTATTGCACAAACCGAAATCCACTTCCGGGTGGGACGGGGTACGTAATTACCAAGCGAGAA
>CAZPUW010000338.1:0-3784 GCA_964589795.1 uncultured bacterium | reverse complement strand
TAATCTCACTTCGGCAAGAGCGGCATTTAAATCACGGTTCGTTGCTGCAATAACTCGGACGTCGATTTTAATGTCCTGCGTTCCACCCAAACGTTTGAATGTGTGAGTCTCTAATGCGCGTAGTAACTTGACCTGCATTTGTGTACTTAATTCACCTATCTCGTCCAGAAGTAAAGTCCCGCCTTCAGCAAGTTCAAATTGTCCCTTCTTCGTTTGCTTCGCATCAGTAAAAGCACCACGTTCGTAACCAAATAACTCGCTTTCCAGTAAATTTTCCGGGAGTGCAGCACAGTTGATTGCAGTAAAGGGACGTTGAAAACGATTCGATTCATAATGTATCGCCCGCGCAACAACTTCTTTTCCGGTTCCTGATTCACCTTGGATTAAAACTGTAGCGGCTTCGGAATGTGTGACTTTTCGGATAATCTCAAAAATGTGTTGCATTTGCTGCGATTCACCGATGACACTTGAAAAGCCGTATCGGCTCATGAGTTTGCGGCGCAAATCCATTACTTCGGTATCAAGTTTGTTCGCAGATGTTGCAGAATCGACTATTTTTTTTACTTCATCAAATTCGAATGGTTTGTTGATATAATCATACGCGCCAAGTTTCATTGCCTCGACGGCAGTTTCGATTGAACCAAAGGCAGTCATGAAAATTACAATTGTCGAGGGAGAGTTTTGTCTAATTTCAGCAAGGACATCTAATCCGCTTTTCTTGGGTAATCGGTTATCAAGGAAAACGACTTCCGGTGCTTCGCTTGCAAATAGCTCTAATCCTTCTTCGCCGGAAAGCGTGGAAAAAGTCTGGTATCCGGCTTTTTCAAATTGTTTCGCTAACGACCAACTGATAAGTTTTTCGTCGTCGATAATCAATATCTTGATTTTGTAATCTGACACTTAGATTCCTCTCGAATCGGAATTGGTATGTGCATCGGGTGATAAATATTCTTCCGAATTATCTTCCGAAATTTGTGCAAATCGAGGCAGCACAACAGTGAATGTAGAACCTGTTCCAATCTTGCTGTCTACCAATATATCACCACCGTGGCTTTTTATGATACTTCTGCAAATCGACAATCCCAACCCGGTACCTTTATGTTTCGATGTATAGAATGGTTTGAAGATTTGTTCAAGTAACTCTTTTTCAATCCCTACGCCCGTGTCATTCACCGAAATGAAAATCTGCTGGGTCTCCGCATGATAGTTAGCATCGATATTCAGGACACCGCCGGTTGGCATAGCTTGTATTCCGTTCATACATAAATTTACGAGGACCTGTTCGACTTGTTCGATATCCACTTCAAGATTTGGGATATCACTCGCAATTTTCAGATTAACAGTTACATTCGCCAGCTTTGCTTGTTGAATGACCAAATTCGTTGTCAATTTTAATAAATTTTCGATAGTAGTCGCAGTCATCCTTGGTTCCCTTGGCCGGGCATACGCGAGCAAACTATTCACAGCGTGGTCGATGCGCTTCAGCTGTCGGGAAATTTCTTCGAAAATAAGTACGTTCTGTTCATTTTGTTCGGGGTCTTCTTTCAAAACTTGCATCGCGCAGGAAATTCCAGCGACCGGATTCTTAATCTCATGCGCCATGCTGGCCGCCAACTGACCTACGCTTGCCAATTTATCCGCACGTTCCAATTCTTTTAAATGAGCAATATGCAACTCTTTGCGCATATCGTTCAGCCGTTCAATCATTTGATTGAAAGATAAGACAAGTGAACCAATTTCTTCGCTGTCGTCCACCGGTATTAATGTTTTAAAATTCCCTTTTTCTACTTCGGTTATCGCTTGTCCCATTAGTTTCAAATTTCGTTGTACAAACCGAAGATGGATCAAGAAAACCGTAATCACCAAGGCAAATATGATACCGGATGCCAATATGATATCGTTACGAGTATGGATATTCAGTTCTTCATTGACGTTTGAAATATCATCAACGATACTCAGATAACCGATAAATGGACTGGGATCGGAATGGCAGGCATAACACCTGTTTTGTTTTGGTATTCGTGTTACCAAAGTCATGATGTTATTGGGATAATCGATGTTCTCAAATACTTTTTTCCTGGTAACGTCGGTGGACCATTCTTTCAACTCCGAAACCGGTAATTGCGTCCCTTCTTCCTGAACATGGGAACTAAAGCTGATTTTCCCTTGGTTGGAAAGTATTCGAATCGATTTAATCGTTGTTTGGTTTTGCAAACCCTTTAGCGAATTATGAATTTCTTCGGGATGGTGTTGGTTCATGAACAGCATAATACCGTTCATCGATAGTTGTAGTAGCGATTCCTGATATACCTGATGCTGAAGAATCAGCCGTTTCTTCAGCTCATTCATTGAGAACCAGCTGGATAGCGCGACCGGTATCAACATCGCGAACGCCATGGACAGAATGATCCGCTTCCGGAGACTGAATTTATTCATACAACCAGCGTTTTACATACTAAGAGGATAACGAAAAGTACGACTTTATTTCACCTACCAAAACCGAATTAAATGTACATTCCTATCGGTTTTCGGTACTCTTGAACAGTCCTCATCGTCGATGAAGGCGAATTCTATTATTTATCATCCCACTTCATTCCTTCATAACTTAATAACGCAAAATACAATTGATTGTTCGCTTCGTCTTTATGACCGAGCATTTTGTTCATACCGAAGAATGGCATATTCTTAAATGCCCATCGGGAATATAGAACGCTGTCGCCTTTTAGAATCTCTACCTTTATCGCTGGATTTTTTTCTTCTCGAGAGTAATTCACCGGCTTGCCTTTAATCATCCAGTGGCTGTAAAAATCGGTCACGCGAATACTAATACTTCCATCAGCTAGTGGATAGATTGTTCCCGGTACCAACTCCATCGTAGGAAGTGTATCACTGTTACTATTTTGGATCGCAATCACCACTTTTTCTACTGTCGGCAATGGTGTATGGGGAATCGAATCGATTGGAGTTCCACCAAATTGCGGGTGGCCGGAAGGAAGTGCAGTTCCGCTCCCGGTCATATCCGGGTGATCCGGTGAAAGGGCATAAACTGGAAATAGAGATGTAAAAAGTATCGTGGCGAGCAACACGACGAGTTGTAACCCGAATCTTCTGGATTGAAACATATAAAACATATACTTCCTCATTCTATTTTGATTGATTACTGCCGAATCCCTGATACTTACTAACACGTATTTGCAACGTCCCAGTAGCATTCGATTTACTTTCAGTAATCCGCAATGCCTTTGCAAACCGCTGTGCAATTAAAGGTGAAATCACTTGTTTGGTTACGGGAGTCGAACCAAGGGATTTTCCCGTTGCATCAAAATAATAAACTGTATATCGGACATCATTATTCTTAGTAATTTCATTCGGAAAAACAAATTCGCGCTGAACCATGGCGTTAAACTTGATTAACTTCCCCATCCGATAGTTCGGTAAAGAGTTTGGCAACAATATATCGCCATTGGGTAAAATCTTTTTACCGTTCACGTCTGCTATTACATTTACAAACACTTTTTGTTCTTCACCGTGCTTGAGATTTCTAAACTGTAATTGTAGTGTAGAATATGATGTGTCGTCGGTGATGCCTGTAATCTCTGAACTCACGTTTAGCTCGAGTTTGGTTGGCTTCGGGTTAGGTTGTTCGTCAGTAGTTCGCTGTAATCGTAGAAAACTCCGGGTCGGATCTAAATGTTTGGTTTGAACCTCATACAACCAGAATGACGCTAACCGGTGTAACGCAATTCGATAATCGAGTTGCTGGCTGCAAAGAAGTGAAATGACA
>CAZPUW010000337.1:0-3786 GCA_964589795.1 uncultured bacterium | reverse complement strand
CTGTTTATAGTCGCATCGTCTACGTTTCCACCATGTTCATCATAATCCGTATGTATCACACCTCTTACACGCATCATTTCATTACAATACCGGATACACGGTGGATTCGATACGATACTGAAACCGGTTCCAGCATATCCCCAACCATGGGTAAACCATGCGGTATCGGAACCGGTTGCACCCATAAATGGTGTCTTCTCATAATTGTATGATCGGTTTAATTGAGTCTGCAATTCCTGAGCATTCGAACAATGGAGTCGTCCGACCCACCAACTTGCAACGATGTTGTTATTCAACGATCCATAGGGGTGATCAGAAGAATATCCGGCTTCAGGGTACGTCGGGATTTGGCTTGCATCACCAACAATAATGATCGTCTCAAGCGGCGGGTTCCACGAATTGTATGCATTGTTGATATAGGTTTGAATTGGCGAAGTTGTCGTCGCACTGGTAGAATAAATCTGGCAAGGACGACCACTTTGGGTTTTCCAATCGGCAAATGCACGAACCAAGGTATCCATACCCGGATGGGCTATCAGCATAATCTGTCCGGGAGGTGCCCGACGGGCATCATCAAATAAATCTTCAGCACCGATGATGTCACTGTATATGCCGGCAAAGCTGGGTACAGCATGGGAACGCGTATCAAGCAGTTCGTTTATTCCGAAACCACCAATTGGGGTTGTTTCGACGTCGATTGATTTGTAAACGCGCAACGTTCTCGTAACAGGGTTGTAGATTACCGGTTGAACGCCCAAAAGTGCAACACGCGCATCACGAATAATTTCCGGTGAACTCATAACGACGTTGTTGGCGGGATACCATGCATCGGTGTTATAAATGGCGTCGTCATACGTATAATCAGCGGGAAGAAAACCTTTCGGTCCCTTTTTTAAATCGGTTGGTTGTTGAGGTAACACATTAACATTAGTGTAATCTTCATATTCACCTAATGTCACGTTCAAACTGACATCTCCAGTGTTTGGAAGTCGGATCGCGCGGGAGATCAATGGTAGCGCGGGTTTTCCATTTTCCCACAACCGGGTTTCGCCGTCGATGGTTACCATCGTCCAAGTGCGTTTGTTTAAATCAACCTGCTCCATTTTCACAACAGGATTGCTGATGTGAATCTTCATGTGGCCAATTCCCAAATTCTGTGAGGTGATTTGAACTGCACCTTCAACAGGAATACCGTTAATGACGTCGTCGTCCGGCGTCCAAGGTCTTGCGAAAACTAATGAAGCGACAATCAGAATGCCGAGCAAAACAACAAAGCGTCCAACTTTCATCCCTTATTCTCCCGAATTAAAAAAAGTGAATCAGCAAACACAAGCTGTAGGTGTCGTTACGTTCCCTTTGGGTATTTGCGAATGCGACAAATTATCAATTAGACGACGTTCATACAAATCACCCACATACAATCTCCAAGAGACTGCAAGGATGTACTAACTTCTTGTATTCTATACGACACCGCAACTGTTAAGTTGGTTTGAAATGCGCAAGTTTCTTAACAAATTGCAAGGTTATGTAATCAAAACAGTGTTTTAACACAATATTTGCAAGTTCATAGTGTACCTACCTCTATGCACCAATTTGACAGCAATCATATAATATCAATGACTTAGCAAAATGGAAATCTCAAAAATCCATCCAAGAAGTAATTGATAACTAAAACAACCGCTTTCATCATAATGGAAGCGGTTGTGAAAAATTGCCATAAGTAAGACTATTTCACCAATACCATTTTCTTCACATCGGTAAATGAACCACTCTCGATTCGATAAAAATAGACACCGGTCGATAGTTTAGATGCATCGAATCGCAGTGAATGAAATCCAGCGGAAAGTTTTTGCGAAAGAAGCTCAACTACCTGCCGCCCCTGAATATTGTAAATCGTTAGTTTGGTTTGCCCCGCTTCTTTCAAATCGAATCTGATTTCCGTAACCGGATTGAACGGATTGGGATAATTCTGATACAATTTGTATTGGTACGGTAGTGCAATGTCGTGCGTTACGGTGGTTATCGTGTCGATGGTAATGGTCACTGGAATTGTGATATCCCTTGGATTACAAGCATCACTTGTCAGCGTGATAAAACCACTCCAGTTTGCAGGAACCGTGACTGCGGAATCGATGATTGCTTGGATAGAAATTTCATTTGCCTGTCCGGGAGCTACCGTGCCCGCGGTGGGACTCATCGTCAACCACGGTGGGGTGTTGTAGAAGAGAATTGCCGTACCGTTGGTTGGTACGAATGTCGAGTCACCGTATTGAAGCCAGTTGTTTCCAGTCGTTGAACCCTGAATACCAACAGTAGCACTGATTATCGACGAACCACCTGTCAGTTGCCGGTATTGGAATAGAATATTCCCATTCGGATAGAGCACAGCTTCGACTTCCATCGAATCGGACGGGACATTAAAATGCTCGCCATACCAATCGACCACAAAAATACTATCATTGAAATTCTTGTAAGTTACTCCTCGAGCGTATTGAATCCAGTCATCCCATAACGCACAAATCGCCGGTATCGTAAGTTGATTAAATTCAGTTCCATTCGTGGCGGGTAGGTTGGAATTCGAATATGCCGTACCTGTCCCTCCTCCCATTTCGAGCCATCCATTCGAACACACATTCACACTGGTCCCACTGTAATTGATTCCATAGAACGGAAATACAAACGACCCAAGGTTTATCTGTGCGTAATCATCATCCATGCTGGATAAAACTGCGCCATCGTAATTCGATGAAATATCTATCCAGTTATAGACCGGGCCACCGGGCGAATTGGAATCGACGAAACGATAGCCACTTGAATCGGGACCTCCGGTCGTATCGAGTTGATTTATGGATTGGATTCGATTCTTTAGAGAGCTTGTTGATTGGTGTAGATTCGCATACAGCGCTTCCGGACTTTTTAGTTTAGTTGAGGAGGAGAGATTTCTTTTCGCAGATTGTGTTACAATGATTCGAACGGGAGATTTTCCAGTTGCCCGACCCGAATGTTTTACTTTGTCGAAACCATGAGGACTACCGGTAGCGACCCCTTGCCAGTGCAAATCTGCATTACCGGAGTTGGTAATCGTAACCGAATTGGAAAGTATCTGACCCGGAGTGGCAAGGAGTTCGATAGATGAAATATTAGTGAACATCAGTGGTTTGAGCATATCGAAATTCACTGTGATGGTCACATTTGAATCGACTTGCACACCGGGATGAGTCGTAGTTGCAAAACAGGAATCTGTCACGGTTAGGTCGTATGTACCGGTTCGGACATCCATCGAATAATGACCGGAAGAATCGGTAGTAGCCGCGTTATGTCCGGTACTCACCTCAGCATTTACAATTGGTAATTGTGATGTTGAATCCCGCACGGTACCGGAAATCGTTCCATAAGCGAGCCGTTGGAAATTACCTTCATCACAACCGATATCAGGTGTAGAAGAATTTCGCGTCTGGTTATCGATATCATTGGTAATCCCGGCAACGGGAATTCCAGCCGATTCCGGGGGTTGTGAAGCAGTATTGTTTAGATGCAAGTCCGAACTGCTTACGAATGTCGGTTCCACAGTTATCGAATTGGCATCCCACGCATACGCTGTATTCTGTAACAAATCACTCAGGGTATTGTACGGTACTCCATTATAAAACACGGCGTATCCGTTATCACCAACGGAATCATTCAATGCCGTTATCAAATTGTGATCGCTAAACGCGAACGCCGATGTTGAGGGTATGTACATCGCAACATCATAATACGTCGGCGCTGTCGCACCGCTTCGGTCGT
>CAZPUW010000336.1:0-3791 GCA_964589795.1 uncultured bacterium | reverse complement strand
GCATGCGGTTCTGATTAATCCGATTTCGGATATGAAAGCGTTGTTCCCAGCATACACCGTGAGCTTGGATACTGCAGAGCAGACCAATTACGGCGAATTTCATGACACCGTAGGTACGAACATTGCGTTAACCAGTCCTTTGAACTGGAGTCGGCAAGCTAATTTTGACCATGGAGTGATGGTTTATGCGGACAGCTTTATGAGCCATAACGTTCCGACATTTAATACATATTGGAATGCCAAAGTAGCGCAGTACCAAAATTATCCGTCGGCACAAATTTGGATGCAATGTCGTCCGTTCTTCTCGAATTCTGGTACTTATCACGTTGTAGCCGAATTCAATGCGAATTATCACTACGTCCAACACTACCGTGTACAACCGGTGATTACTTGGACGGCAACATCGTACAGTAACTGGATATTGCCTAATCCAACAATCAATGGGTTGTTTCCCGGAATGACCGATGCATCATTCAAGACTGATTTCGGTATGAATGGCAATGGTTGGACACGGACGCGTATTTTCCATCTTTGGAATTAAGCAGTCGTGACAGCAGAGCGACGTATGAATTTTATTCGTATTTCTTTCGTCCTCTGCTTCGTAACACTATTTTACAATAGCGCTCGTTCCGCATCCACCGATTTGATTTCTACATTTCTCAGTGGTGGAACGAATTCATTAACTGAAATTTCTTTACCCACCGCCTCGCCTATCGACACACTCGATGGACGGGGCGGTGTTTCTTTTTATGGCCAGTACTTCGACGCCTACCGGTCAGGCGGCATGGAACAATCTGGTGCTTCTTTTACCAGAACTGCCGGTCTCTCGGTGTGGCAATCATTTCACACACCACTCCCGTTGTCGTTGAAAATTTCCCGTCAAAACGACTACACTCGAATCGATCAGTCCGTCTCTACCGAGCAAGTTACTTATTCCTCTAATTACGATATTGTCTCATCAGAACTAACTGTCGCACCACTTCGCTTCGTTTGGTTAAAGGCGGCTATCTCCGGGGTTCGCGTTACGCCAGCTAATCTCGCATTTACAACCGGGTTCGATTATCCCAAAGTTGCATCGTTTGTTCTGCAATGGTCGCGTGAGAATCAAATCTCCCATGCCTACACCGTATGGGATGGTAATCCGGCTGAGGTATGGTTACGAACCAGAACCGAAGGGATGGCGGGAAGTTTTACTTCGCTAAGATGGCATGGTTTTCGTCTAATCGCCGATGGCACTCAACGCAACTGGATCCGAGATACTGCATATTACAACGTCCCGACATTTTCACCATGGGGTGAATCGGTCAGTTACCGTGCCGCACTTGAATGGCAGCACCAACATTTTATCTATGGTCTTGGTACTCGCGGCTACCGCTTTAACTGCATGGCGTATGGTGCGCAGGACGGTATCACTTTTTCTAAACTCACTGCGTTGAATTTTCGGCAGGATGGTTGGTTTGGTTCATTTACATGGCGAGAGCAAGGGCGGAAGCTAATCCAATCCGAATTTGAATACCAGCATTGGGCGGCATACTCGCGCGGTCATGTAGAATTTTGGCCATTCACTCCCGGGTGGGAAAGTTTATTGGGTGTTCGCAGATATTATATAACTGGTGCCGATGGCAATTTTTGGCGAGTGCGCGTTTCCACCGAACAAATTCCACTCGATAGCAAAACGACTCTGAGTGCGCGATGCGATTACATCGACTGCATTCTCAACGGATACCTTGAACACTGGCGTCCGGCGTTTCTCATTTTCGGTATCGCAGATTTACAATATTCGGTGTTTGATTTACAGCGGGTATCGGGAGTTCTATTCGATTTTCGGATTAATCGGAAAATTTCACGGTTTGCGTTGGAGTATGAATTTTTACAGACGGTACCGTTACGAACCCAATACCGAAGTGAACAAACTGTTACATCTACCTCACCATCCACCACCTCAAATGCCGGCCCTGCATACGGTGGCGCGATTCACACCCTCACGCTTTCAACATTTTGGTGAGTTTATTTCTAACCTACTATCTGGTGCCACAACATTTCGAGGGCTTTATTCATCGTCCTAACGCGGTGAACGTGGCGCGGTCCCGGAAAAACAAACCGCTTCGAAATGACATCGTACCGATCCCCTTCTTCAAACCGTTCGCGGGTGCCGATTGCTATCCAAACCGTTCCCACCGGTTTTTCTTCGGTTCCACCAGTCGGACCGGAAATACCCGTTACCGAAATCGAGTAGTTCGCGTTCAACCGTCTGCACGCATTCAACGCCATCGTTTCCGCAACTTCCTGCGATACCGCTCCATATTCGGCAAGCATTTCGTGAGGAACATCGAGCATGGTAGATTTTGTATCATTATGATATGCAACAACGCCACCACGATACACCGCACTGATTCCCGGCACATTTGTCAACTCTTCCGCTATCATTCCACCGGTACAACTTTCCGCCGTCGCTAACCATTCATTCTCATTTTCCAATTTGTGCTTAATAGTTTCAATGAGTGTATCGTTTCCAATGGTATAACGAATCCCCTCCGTTGCTTTCAATAGAACCGGCAATGCTTTCGCTAATTTTGTTTCCGCCAGTTCTTTCTTCGCCGCACGTGCGGTAATACGCAAATCCACCATACCGTGTTTCGGAAGAAACGCCAACCCGCATCCGGTTTCTTCAATTTGTTTCAACCCTTCGGTACCGATTTTCTCTTGTATCTGCGTTTCACCCCAACCGATTGTGCGAATCAATTTGTATGCGATAATTTCACTACGTGGTATCGCGGCTAATTTCGGAAGTATCGTTTGATCCGTCATAATCATCGCTTCCGACGGTACCCCCGGCAGTACGAATAACAATTTTCCTTCGTGCTCAACTTCAATACCCGTTGCAGTACCAATCGGATTATTGATTCTTGTAGCGCCAACTGGGAACCATGACTGATTGCGAGCAAATTCCGGCATCGGGCGTTTCAACCGCCCATATTTTTTCTGTACCTCTTCTAACAAATCCGGGAATTCCACAATCTTCATTCCGAAATAATCCGCTACCACTTTTTGTGTAAAATCGTCCGGTGTCGGTCCTAATCCGCCTGTTGTAATCACGACATCGACCCGCGAAAATGCTCGTTTGAGTGCATCCGTCATTGCCGCCGCATCGTCACCTACCGTTGTCAAGTGTCGTGGTTCGACACCGATACTCATCAATTTCGCTGCGATTTCCGTTGCGTTGGAGTTCGTGGTAAGGCCATATAGCAGTTCATCGCCAATCCCGATTATTTCAGCCAGCATACATTTTCCCGCTTACAAATTCCATTTCATTACACCGAACAATTGCAGTACCGCGAGGATAATTCCTCCGAACACGCCCGCCATCCAATCATCCGCCATGATTCCCCATCCGCCGTGCAATTTTTCCAATTGCCGAATCGGATACGGTTTCAGAATATCGAATAACCGGAAAAGAAAAAATGCCGCCGCAAACCAAATCGGTACCCGCGGAATCAACAACAACGTAATCCATTGTCCCGCAACTTCGTCGATAACGACCTGCGACGGATCTTGTCCCCAACATCGTTCCATCCGTCCCGATGCCCACACTCCGGCGATACTCGCGATGACTATCGCTTCCAACCGAAATGTCAACGACCATTGCGACATCGGCAGCCAAGCAATCACTGCGCACAACGAAGCAAACGTACCCGATGCCGTTGGCGCGAAACCGACACCACAGCTCGAAACCACGGCGGCGATATAATCCCAACCCCCTTGCAATGGTGCAACGCGGTAAGGTCGTTTTA
>CAZPUW010000335.1:0-3792 GCA_964589795.1 uncultured bacterium | reverse complement strand
GATGAAGGTGCGAAACCCATACCGATACATGCGCCGCATGCGGATTCCATAATGCGGAAACCCGACTGAACGATGGATGCTATCGCGCCGTTCATCACCAATTGGTTCAGAATTTGCCGCGAACCGGGGAATAATGCCGCACTGACGCGGGAATGGACATACTTCCCTTTCAGCATTTCCGATACGGTCATTAAATCGCGGTACGAGCTGTTGGTGCAACTGCCAATCGCGACTTGGTCGGTGAGTTTTCCCGCAACTTCACGCACGGTTTTTACGTTATCCGGCGAATGCGGACACGCAATCAGACAATCGAGTGTAGAAAGATCTATTTCGAGTTCTTCGTCGTATGTCGCATCGGGATCGGGCATCAATTCGCGCCAGATATTGTCCCGTTTTTGTCGCTTAAGGAAATCGTGGGTGATGTCATCTGACGGAAAAATCGAACACGTCGCACCAAGCTCAGCACCCATATTCGTTATCGTTGAGCGCTCCGGTACGCCAAGTGAGCGAATCCCTTCACCAACATATTCAATTACTTTACCGACGCCGCCTTTAACCGTTAACCGACGCAACACTTCAAGGATAATATCTTTGGCGCTGACGAACGGACGAAGTTGGCCAACCAAATGGACTTTAACCACTTTCGGCATGTTTAATCGGAATGCTTCACCCGCCATTGCTAATGCGACGTCGAGGCCACCAGCCCCCATCGCCATCATCCCGATACCGCCGTTAGTCGGCGTATGGCTGTCGGAACCAAGCAATGTGCCACCGGGACGACCGAACCGCTCAAGATGAACTTGATGGCAGATTCCATTACCCGGTTTGGAAAAATAGATTCCGTATTTCGCCGCGATGTCTTGCAGGAATTGATGGTCGTCGGCATTTTCAAAGCCGGTTTGCAGCATGTTGTGGTCGACATAGCTGACCGACAGATCAGTTTTGACCCGCTTCAGTCCCAGCGCTTCAAACTGCAGATACGCCATTGTCCCGGTAGCATCTTGTGTCAACGATTGGTCGATGCGAATCGCAATCGGTGAACCGGCTTTTGACCAGTCCCCTTCAATCAGATGCTCTTTGACAATCTTCTGTGTAAGATTCAAACCCATTATCATTCCCCCATGTAGAGAGTAAGAAGCTGTGTAGATGTTTTTGGAGTAATTAAGGTAATAATGGATTCTTTACTCTCAAAATCGGTGTGTTTGCTGAACTTACGATAAAATGGTAGGAAAAAGAAAGGGGCGTACATCATACGCCCCTTTTCGTTTGTAAGGAAATCACTTACTTCAAAAGGGTCATTCTCCGCAAATACACTTTGCCATTGGCATTTAATCTGTAGATATATTCCCCCGATGCCAATTTCGAACCGTCGAAATGTACTTCATGCAAACCCGCACTCATTCCACCCGCGGCAACTGTCGTTACTTCGCGGCCCATCATATCGAATACATCTAATTTCACTTTCGATTGAGTCGGTAACGAGAACGAAATCGAAGTCGTGGGATTGAATGGATTCGGGTAGTTTTGATTCAGTGCAACGCTTTGTGGTAATACTGTCGTCGAATTTTCACCGACACTCGTTGTCGATAGGAAATTACCGGTTGCCATATCCACCAGAACATATATCGATGCACCACCTGATACGCTGTAAATCACCACCCAGGTTTGCCTCGTCAGGTCTGGAGCATATATACCATAAGCACCACCGGATAATATTATCGTTGCCGTTGGGTGCGCTGCCCGAAATGCCGACCCGCCATTCGCTTCGGCAGTCGCCATTGCGGTACTGCTGTTCACAAAATTTGATGGAATTTGATGCATCGTGGCTTGCAAATGGGTCGTCGTATCATTCGAGTTCATAAACATAAATCCTGACGCCAGAACAACTGACGTGTTGACTCCACGGGAAGCGGAATGGAATACATACACCCAACTACTCGCCGTACCGGTTGTAGAGACATTACTTCCGGTTTCAACCCAGTAAAGCTGGTTGTCGGAAGAGACAGTCAATGCTCGGTTGATGGCATCTTGTAAACTGTCACGCGCGGTGTATTGAGCGAATGACGAGGCGGTTAACGCCAAAAGTAGTATTGTTGAAAGAATCCAACGTTTCATTTTTCCCCCTTTTATCTGACACACAACTATAATACGAATCGTGCCTTTAATCCATACCCGGAACAACTTTTTTTGTTGTATTAGTTAAGGATTTCACACAACTATATTGCACATATAATTGGGTAATTAAAAAGGGCGGAACCGATCCGCCCTTTTGGTAAATCTAAAACCTATTCTCGTTTACATCATTTCGAGACCAACATTATTTCCGTTGCTGGAATGGGAGACTTGAGGATAAAATCTTCTTTAGCGCTATTATTCCCGAGAAGCCCTGCAACCTGCTTGTCGCCCGGAAGCGAGAAGAAAGTTTTTGTTGTACCATCGTTCGGATGGTTTTCCTTTTGAAATTTTTCCTCGTCAGGAGACAACGAAACAAGCGTACCGTTTGCTGCTTGAGTCCACAAATACGAACCAGTTGCCAAGTCGGTAACGATTAAAATGTTGCCATCGTAACCGCAGTACTTTGCTACCCATAGCATGCGCGTGTTGTAAGAGGCGTAGTTGTCCGAATAAACACCGAACGGACCGGCGTACATCGAAATCGTCGCGCCGGGATGTGATGCGCGAAATGCAGCTCCACCGTTGGCTTCAGTTGATTGAACGGCAACATCGCTGTTAACGTAAGTATTCGGCATAAAATCATCGGGTGTACGCGGTGTGACATTCCTATCCAAATACGTTCCCGTCGTTAACACGGTGACTGAGGTGTTAGACACGTGGGAAGATGTGCGGAAATATAGTGCCCAATTACTTGAACGGCCTGTACTATCGACCAATCCCGAGCAAATCCAAAACAGTTGATTATCACCTGTAATCGATTGTGCGGCATAAGTTCCCGCTGATAGACAATCCCGCGCACGCAGTTGTGCAAACGACACTGTCGAAATTATCAGCAGCAAAACAACCGTTAAGAACCGTGTACTCATTAACCCCTCCAAATTCAAATCCAAATAGCGGACTTGTTGCTTCACAAATGATAACGCATTCGATTTCTTTCGAAGAATTCGCATCAATCTCCGAATTTGTGAGTTGTTATCTACATCACGCAAACTGGAATTTAGCTTATTAAAATGAATATACAAATAAATACGTAGATTAGTAAGTTTAATAATTTTAAATAATTATATATATTTATACATTCAATATAATCAAAATTTCGGGTATTTTAGTTCAATCATGAATCAACCCAAACAACACTCATTTTGTCATCTTTCTCCATGAGGTGCTTCGAAAATACGTTCCGAAATCGCCGGAACCGAAATTCGAACACATCGACAAAAAAAGAGCGGGACAACACAATCCCGCTCTTTACATACGTTGCAAACTTCCAAATTAATAAGTCAGCAATTCTCCAACCGCGCTTTCCACGGCTGTCAAAACATCGAGCCGTTTCACCGCCGCCTTCATTGCGTTATGGTCAGGGAAGAGTGGACGGTCGATATCAAGATGTTTCACGATTTTACGGATTGCATCTTTCGCCGCTTGTGTCCCTTTACCCGGTTGGAATTCCCGGAAATCGAGCGCTTGTGCGCAAGCTATGAGTTCAATACCTAACACACCGTAAGCATTATCGAGAATTTGCGCCAGTTTCAACGTGCCATTCCATCCCATGCTAACGAAATCTTCCTGATCCGCGGCGGCTGGTATTGACTGTACACAAGCCGGATTCGAAAGGAT
>CAZPUW010000334.1:0-3796 GCA_964589795.1 uncultured bacterium | reverse complement strand
GTTATTGGTCTCGCTGGCGACTCCCTGTTGGTGAGTTGTTTGCGCAAAGCTTCGGACGGGACGGAATGCTCGCGGGGTTGGTTTTCGTTAATGATAACGATACCACAAGTCCGGCAGGGGCATGGTCCATCAGCCGTATTACTGATGCAAGCGGAGACCAATATTCGAATCCAATTCTAACCACGATAATTCAACATCTCGATAACCTGACCTTACAGGTATCGGGTTTGTTCAACGGTCAACCGATTAATCGTGGCACCATCAAGTGGGATGGCGACGTCGATACCCGCGCCGATGGACAATCTGCGACGTTACATTTCCGAACCGGTGGCGATAAGAAAATTTTATTGCGATGGATTGACATCGACCGTACCGAACGATGGGCATGGACTAACGTCCACTTGGATGGCCCGGCACCGGTAAAAACTTCTTTCAAATACTGCGGTTGTGGCGATTTGATGATAGCGCGCCGCTTCGATTCCGATGGCGTTATTAACCGGTTGGGGTTGGATGGGTTGTTCGCTAATATCCGTCCCTACCTTCAATCGTTCGACTTGACGACCGCAAATACTGAATGCACGTATTCCATCGCCGGGTCGGCGAATCCCATCAAGACTTATACATTTCGTGGTTCCCCAAGTTATTTGCCTGCCATTCCCCGAAACGGAATCCAAGTCGGAAATATGGCGAATAACCACACCGGAGATTATGGCGACGATGCACTGCGTGAGAGTTTGGATCATAACAATCAAATCGGATTCAATTATGAAGGGGCGGGATTAAATGATGGTGAGGCATGGCGTCCGGCGATTGTATATCGTGGTGGACAGCGGATTGCAATATTCGGATTCTGTACGTTGACTGGACGACAGGATGACCCACCGCAGGAACCATTCCTCGAAGCGGCACCGAACAAGGGTGGGTTCAATTGGGCACGGCGTGATTTAATCGATGCCGAATTCGCCAAAGTACGCCCCTACGTCGATTTTTTGATTGTACAATTCCACGTTGGAATAACCGAATACACCATAACCCCTGATGCCGCTTCGGGCGGTGGGCCGGCAATACGTCCAGTGAATGATCCCGAGTCGGATGGCTACGACGCGATTACCGACACGAATGCGGTATCGCTGGCGGACTATATGATTGCACATGGTGCCGACCTCGTCGTCTGTCACGGTCCGCACGTTCCGCAGGGGGTAGTAACACGTCCCGGTGGAAAGTATATCGCTTACTCGACCGGAAATTTTCTCTTCGATCAATATCTGCCCGAAACATTTCCTTCGATAACATTTGAAGCCGATATCAACCATTACAGCCAGGTTCGCGAAGCACGCATTCGACCGATTTGGCTCGATGGTTACTTACCGGGCTTGGCGCGGGGACGCGCAGCGATTCGAATCATGAATCATGTTGCGTCGCTTTCACAGGGATACGGAACGGCGTTAGTAGAGCCGTCAGATGGTTCGGCTTGCAGAGTGGTAAGTGACAGTGCGTTTTTCACGCGTGTAGTGTTGCCAAATGACACGCTAACAATCGCAATGCGTACAGCCGGTAGTATCGCGGAATCGGTTCCGGTGCAGTTCGGTGATGTGGGTATTGTGGATCAGGTTGAAATGTCGCTCGTGGGCACCGGAACGCTTTCCTACCGGTTGGGTATTGATGATTTGTATGGCATCGGTGACATGGAAGATGACGGCGCACCGAGTACGTACGATTTCACGTCAGGGAATGGTGCTTTTGATGATTCTGTTCGTTATGCCGGATCGCGCTCGCTTCGTGTACGCCGGACGTCCGGCACGTCGGCAATTTCGGTACCTACCGTGAACCGGTACGCCATTACCCGCAACAGCAGCACGTTCTACACTATCTATGCGCGTATGCTGGCGGGAACGGTAGGAACCACAACGTTGCGACTCGATTGGTGGCGGAGTCGCGTCGGAGGTGCTGCAAATGGAACACTTAATATTCTTTCTCCGGCAGTGGGAAATACGTGGCAGGAGATGTGGGGAGATTTGAGTCAATCCAATATTCCGAACAACACCGCGTGTTTCCAGTTTAATTTGCGAAACACGGGTACTGCACCGACTACAGCGAATATGGACGAGTTGGCATTTATCGAATGGGGAACGGGGTGGACGACTGCTTCGAGTCTAACTTTGCCCAATCCGCATCGTTGGACGCACTTGCAAGTCAGTTCATCGAATACTGGAACGACTCAAGCGCGGGTGATATTACATCGTTCGAAATTGGTTCAATTGGCGAGAAATTAAAATGGACAGCCGTGTATGGCTGTCCTACTGTATTGAAGTTTGGTAGCGCATAGGGGATTCGAACCCCTGTTACCGGCGTGAGAGGCCGACGTCCTAGACCCCTAGACGAATGCGCCATCGCTTGAACCACACAAAGTACGGGTTTCTGACCCTTTAGTCAAGACAGCACTTTAAAGCCATTCTACGTATCACTTCTCGATTTGTGAACAATCAACTAATTCATACAAAACGGAGGAGAAATATATGTCCACGAAGAAATCGAATAATGCGAAAGAGCATGTGGGTAAATTATTGGTCGATGCGTTGGGATTGGAATTTAATGCGATTACACAGTACCAGAGTTTTGCCCTCAGCGCCAAAGCGGGCGATTACCGCAGTGAGAAAGTCGGCGAACTATTTGCGGAACTGGCAACCGACGAAATCGGCGATTTAAAGAAATTCACCGAATGGGTCGTCAATGTGGGTGAAGCAGTCAAAGCGAATTTACCCATCGAAGTCATGATGACGGACAATGCGACTAAGATGCTGGAGTGCGGAATCAAAATGGAGAAGGACGGCGTGCGTTTGTACCGGGAAATTCTCGATGCAATCAAAGCGAATCAAGCTGCGCTCGATTTCGATGCGGAAGGACTATACCATACGGTAATGCACATCATCATCGACGAAGAAGAACACATCCGCAAAATGACTCGCTTGTTGTAGAAACGGTTAGTAGCAAATTGATTTGGGTAGGGGTCGTTTGCAAACGACCCCTTTTTTATTTTTCGTAGGACAGAATTCATTCTGTCCCTTGAATCCTTTCTTTATTTCAATAGCACCATCTTCCTCGTTTCACCGATTCCATTCACATTCAACCGATAGAAATATGTCCCGGTAGCCAATCCTGTGCCATCGAATGCTACGCGGTGTTGGCTTGCTGACTGATAGCCATTTACAAGTGTAGAGATTTTCCGACCCATTTCATCGAACACGGCAAGCGTTACTTTTCCCTGAGTGGGGAGCGAATAAGAAATTTCTGTTTTCGAGTTGAACGGATTGGGGTAGTTTTGGGATAAGTTGAATTGATTTGGGAGTTTGTTCGTTGGCTTATCCGCTACGAAGGTTTCGCCATTGTCAGAAGTGTGAAGAATTGTTCCATTTTCTCCAACTATCCAGCCATTATTCTGGTTGGAAAATGTAACACCGCGAAGTTGGTTTCTTGTTCCAGCGAACTGATTTGTCCAAGTGGAACCACCATTCGTTGTATGAAGTATAAGAGATTGTGCAGGAACAATCATGTTAAAGCCACCACCGACTGCCCAGCCGTTGTTAGCATCGGTAAATGTAACTCGAAAAAGTGGATAATCTACACCAGTAGTTTGCGTCATCCATGTTGCTCCACCGTTAGTAGTATGCAGTATGGAGTACCCCGTAGAATTGTACAGAACCCCTCCTACAATCCAGCCTGTATCCATATTTACGAAGCATAAACCAAACAAATCCTGCAAAGTACCGCTTGTTTGTCGAGTCCAATTCGTCCCGCA
>CAZPUW010000333.1:0-3831 GCA_964589795.1 uncultured bacterium | reverse complement strand
CGATGCCAACGGAACACTTTTTCTCGATGAGATTGCCGATCTGTCATTGACGCTTCAAGTCAAGCTCTTAAGAGTGTTGCAGGAGCGAACGTTTCGGCGTGTTGGTGGGACAAAACTTCTATCATCCAATGTCAGAATTATCACAGCTACAAACAAAAATCTTCATGATGAGCGGGAACAGAAAAGATTCCGGGACGACCTCTACTATCGGTTGAACAAGATAGTGATTGTAATTCCTCCACTTAGGGACAGACCTGAAGACATTGAGAAATTATCGTATCATTTTCTAAGAGCTTTGAATGTGAGCATCGAATACGTACTTTTAGGTGATTCTGTTGGCGAATTAATGAGTTACTCATGGCCTGGTAATATCCGAGAACTTGAGAGTGTCATGCTCCAGTTATCTATGGCATCGCCCACTCGAATGATTGAACCCATGGTAGTAAGATCGATTCTTCACCCTGATGTTCGATCTGGCGCGTTCAGTGGATTACCTACACTGAACCTTGCCCAGCACGAACAGAAGGCGATAGCTGAGGCGCTTCGACTGAGCAAGTCACAGGGAGAAGCGGCAAAATTACTCGGCATATCGCTGTCCAGCCTTAGAAGAAAAATTGATACACGCTTGCGTCAGGTAACTGAATAAAATGAAGCACTGGAAAACAACTAGGGGCAGTAGTCTCTCTCTCATTTTTTCGAGGGTACTATGAATCGCTGTGAATCAGTCGTCGGTGCAGATGAAATTCGCAATGAACTGCGCACTTTCGTCTCTGGTACGATCCACGATCTTACCGATACTGTTATTATAGACGAACTCGGAATTTGCCAGGGACAAGCACGCGTTGACATGGCAGTCGTTAATGGTCGACTTCACGGATTTGAAATAAAATCCGACAAGGATAACCTTCGCCGACTATTGAGACAGATCGATATTTATGATAAAGTGCTTGACGAAGCAACCCTTGTCGTTGGTGAGCGATATTGCAATGCTGTTGTTGGCATCCTACCTGAATGGTGGGGTTTGGTTCGATTTGATACTGCTGACGAAAAAGTAACTTTTACTGAGATTCGTAAACCTGCTAATAATCCTAAACAAGACCCACGAGCTTTGGTTGAGCTGCTCTGGTTGGATGAAACTAAGGCGTTTCTTGAAAGAAAGTCTGCGATGCGAGGTTTGCGGAATCGACCGAAACGAGAATTGTGGGACAAAGTTTGCGAGTGTTTTGAGCTGGAAGAAATAGCAAGCGAAGTTAGGACAATACTCAAGCTTCGGGCAATGACGAAAGTTGCTGAAGTACTGTAGTCAGATGATGGATTGTACCAATCCGTCTCCAAATTTCAGGTGATCCAAATCCTTTATGTCCTATTGATGCTTTTTTGATAGAAGCACATCCTTCACAATGATCCGACCCCAAGTATAAATCCTTTAAACTCCCACTGTACAACCGATCCGCTAATCGGGGGAACTGTTCTTTGGCAGATTTTGACGGTGTTTTAGTGCTGACGCCTCTAATTATTAACCAGCTTTCTTCTTGTGCATATCTAATTGCTGCTGAAACTGGATGTATTCTGAAGTCGAAACCTTCTACACCGCTTGGGTGCTGAATCGCACAATCACTAAACAATGGGAGTCTCGTTAATGAATGACGATTCCTGTAAAAGTTATCCCGCCATGAAAGCCACTCTGATCTCTCGAAATTGCCACTTGAATCTCGTTTTACAGCTGATAGCTTTTTCGGAAAAGAGCAAGCCGAAAGGACGAAGGTTCTCCATTTTGAGTGATATGGTACGGCAGAAAGAAAAGACTCACTCATCGCACAGATTCCATCTACAATCATAGTGTCTACCGCTCCCAAGTCCATAATGAGATCAATACTTTCTGGTGCAAGCGTATGTTTATCGACGAATCGTATAATATCTCGATTCAGATTTCCGTTTTCGAGTTCGGCTTGCGATAATCGAAGTGCAATACCTCGATCCTTAAATCTAATCGCAGGTTCGACATCATGACTACGAGATACGCTCGTCACAGGCACAAATGCGATACCCATTTGTTCGGCTCGGGTAAACACAGTTGCTGCAATATTATCAGCTCTGGAGAGTGTCGATAGCTCTCTGGTATCAATAAAACACCGTTGATAATACTTGGTGCAATTGACTAAATCGCGAAAGGCATTCGTTAAATGTGCAGAAGGAGACTGTTCTACTGAGCATTCAACAAACTCTAATAATGGCGTGATTCGGTTGTGAAGTGAAGGCGCAATCGATTCCAAAGCGGTTTTTTCGCCCCGCTTGACCTTGAGAATAGGAAAATATTGATTATGCGCTGGTATCAAATCCAACACTCCCTTACAAGTTCATTAACTCTAGTGGAACCAAATCTCTCTGAAGTGAATCTCTATATGATTGCAATCCCTCGATTGGATCAGGATTCAATGATGAAAAGCAGATTTGTACCATTTTATCAAGGTCCGAATGTTGAGCTATTTTGCCTCTGACTTCTTCGATGGAAAGCTGCTCACAAAGAGATAGTAGTACTTCCTCGATTGTCAAGATTTTTCCGTTCAATGCGTCAGTACTTCCCGCTACCTGTAATAATGCCCTCAACGATCTTTTATCGTTCGTGATGACAATTGCTTCTGGATCAACCGCTGCGATTGCGAAAATCTGCGTCTCGCCTGGATCAATACTGGGTACTTGGGCAAATCGGTCAACCCATTTGTTTTCTACAGTTTCAATCTCAGGATATAATCTGACGATCCCAGCGAGTCGGTCTGATAATTCATCGCCAAGTTTTTCGTGCAACTTTCCACGCTTGAGCATGTATGGTAGAGCCGCGATCCTGAAACACTGAGAAATATCGAGATTGAGTAGTTTACGTACTTCGTCAAGTAGATCGTAAACACCTAGCAAGCAGAATGCATCTGTATCTATTAGCAGTCGCATGTTAGGCGTTTTTCGCTGTAACACTTTTTAGTAAATCTCGATCCGTATCTGATGCTGAATCCAAGTCAACATTCTCAAAAAAGAATTTGTTGAGCGTATTTCGTGCCCCACAATGGCGGTAAAGTGCTTTGACTGCCAATTGTGCAACATCATACCTGTGAGTTTTCGCCCAAGTAAATATGAGCGCGCTAGCGTCAATGCCAGTGCTCTTTTCAATAGCAATCGCATTTTGTGCTAGTTCTTTGAATGTTAATCCCGTTAGATTGACAGGTTTGTGTGTGCCAGTCATGAGAAAGGAAGCATAGGCATCAGCTTTTCTCTCAATTTCGCTGTCGTCGGTAACACCTTCTTCGTAATCGACAACTGGCATATCTTCACTGCAGTCCCCAGCAGTCAAGTGAGCAACCTCATGTGCAACCAGAAAAGCGATATGGCTTGGCTCGTCGAATTTATAACCAATCACTATTGCTGGATGGCTGTCGACGATACAAGCAAACCCCTGAAAGCTCGGTGAAGGCAGGTTATCAATAGGAATGACGGGGATGCCTAGATGCCAAAGCGAAGACAATACCCTGTCCAACTTCACCGAATATCCATTGCCGATGAGTTCATTTCGCCAGATACTGGGATCAGCAGAAGGAAGCGAAATTGTCGAAGGTTTGTTGCGCATCGATCTTACAGTAGCTGCTGCAATCTGAATTGCTGCATGAATAGCCGGAGATAGTTTGTCACGATCAATATCACGCACTTGCCGAAGTTGAGCATTTGGATAAGCTGGAGTACGAAGAGGGAAATCAGGATTTCTGATGTCGGAAAGCGGTAGCTTTAGAAATCTGGCGATGCGGATTTCAAGTTCTTGTAGGACATTGACTTGCTGTTCGCAGT
>CAZPUW010000332.1:0-3841 GCA_964589795.1 uncultured bacterium | reverse complement strand
TCGCGGCAAAAGTGTATCAAAGCAACATGCGACAAGGTACCCACGCCCACAAGAATCGTTCGGAAGTAGCGGGTGGCGGCAGAAAGCCGTTTAAGCAAAAAGGTACTGGCCGTGCGCGACAAGGTACGATTCGTTCACCGATTATGCGTGGCGGTGGTACGGTCTTCGGTCCGGAACCGCACTCGTATCGTCTTGAATTGCCGTTGAAAGTTCGTCGTCTGGCAAAGAAATGCGCGCTCAGCGCGAAAGTGCAAGATTCTGCGGTAGTCATCGTAGAAGATTTTAGTGCGACTTCACCAAAGACGAAAGATTACGCAAAGATTGTCGAGAAGCTTGTTCCTGCGAATCAGGGTAAAGGCAAGCCGATGGCTACCGCGTTACTCTTGACGAAAAGTTACGATCCGAATTTATTAAAGTCGTGCCGCAATATTCACCGGTTGCATGTCGAAGAAGCGATCATTGCCTCGGCGTATGATATCCTTCACAGCAAGTTTATCATTTTACAGGAAGGTGCCGTTGCACCGTTAACGGAGGTGCTGAACCGTGGTTGATTTAAGCGTTCTGCGCCGTCCGCTGATTACTGAGAAGATGAGCGCATTAGCGGGTCTCGAAGAAAACCGTAGTCATCAATATGCGTTCGAAGTTACGCCCCATGCGAACAAAATTCAGATCAGGGCGGCGGTTGAACATAAGTTTGAAGTCAAAGTCATCTCCATTCGTACAGTTGTCATTCGCGGCAAAATGCGCCGCTACGGTCGATTCCTCGGCCAACGCCCCGACTGGAAAAAGGCGATTGTAACATTGGAGAAAGGGCAAACCATTGCCCTATTCGAGCACGCATAATTTCTGCGTCTTAAGTTGGTAGTCGCGTAAGTTATCGCACTGTTCGTCAGCAAGTAATTTGTGCCCGCAAAGCCGCACCACGCGGCAGGTATGGGCGAAAGGAAGTTCCGACAATGCCATTGAAGAAGTATCGTCCCTATACTCCGATTCGTCGGTTCATGCAAACGATGGATTATTCGGACATCACGCGCTCGACACCGGAAAAAAGTTTATTGCTTCCGAAGAAGCGCAGTAGTGGACGCAATAACAACGGTCGCATCACGATGCGTCGTCGCGGCGGCGGTCATAAACAAATGCTCCGCGTCGTCGATTTCAAGCGCGATAAACTTGGCATACCGGCCAAAGTTGCGCACATCGAGTATGATCCCAATCGTTCCGCGCGGCTTGCGTTATTGCATTATGCCGACGGTGAAAAACGCTATAGCATCGCCACAGTAGGCCTTAAGCAGGGTGATGTAATCATGAGTGGGCCGGACTCGGAAATCAAAGCCGGCAACTGCTTACCGATTTCATCGATACCGATTGGAACCGAAATCTGCATGATTGAATTACGACCGGGAGCGGGCGCCCAGATGGCACGTTCAGCTGGTGCGGTAGTTCGATTGATGGCGAAAGAAGGCAAGTATGCTTCGTTGCGGCTTCCTTCCGGTGAAATTCGCAGGGTGAATGTTACGTGCAATGCCGTTATCGGCCAAGTCGGTAA
This sequence comes from uncultured bacterium, assembly GCA_964589795.1. Lineage (GTDB taxonomy): Bacteria > Electryoneota > JAOADG01 > JAOADG01 > JAOADG01. The sequence continues at coordinate 2,295 of CAZPUW010000332.1, read as the reverse complement.
TGTCGAACACGAAAACCAGAATTTTGGTAAAGCGGGCAAGAGTCGTTGGCTTGGCAGACGCCCGAAAGTTCGTGGTGTCGTAATGAATCCGGTGGATCACCCGATGGGTGGCGGTGAAGGCCGTTCGTCCGGTGGACGCCATCCTTGTACACCTTGGGGTAAACCGACAAAAGGTTACAAGACTCGTCATAATAAATCGACTGAGAAGTATATCGTTCGTCATCGGCAGGCAAAGAAGTAGAGACTGAGAAGAGAGGTTTCGCGGAATGGCTCGTTCCATTAAAAAAGGTCCTTATATCGATCCACGGATTTCGGATAAGATAGACCAACTCAATAAAGAGCGTAAAAAAGTCGTCGTGAAGACTTGGGCACGCCGCTCGATGATTGATCCGTCATTTGTAGGACACACCATCGCAGTGCATAACGGCAAGAAGTTCCTCCCGGTATTCGTTACCGAAAATATGGTGGGACATAAACTTGGCGAATTCGCACCGACCCGTGTGTTTAAAGGTCATAGCGGTCACCGGAAAACCGAAAAAGCGGCGAAAGCCAAGTAACTGGTAACGGGAAGCAGCAATGGAAGCAAAGTGTGTTAGTCGTTGGATACGTATCAGCCCCCGCAAAATGCGGTTGTTAGCCGATATGGTTCGCGGCAAGACTGTCAGTGAGGCAATCGACCTGCTGAAGTATTCGGCGAAGCCGACTGCAGTGCCGATGGAGAAAGCGCTTCGCAGCGCGTTATCCAATCTGCTGACAAAAGAAGACGCTCGTAAAGTGGATGCGGATATCGTCCGGATTAAAGACATTAATGTGCAGGACGGCCCGACGCTCAAGCGGTGGTTACCGCGCGCAATGGGACGGGCAACACCGTTGTTGAAACGCAGTTGTCACATTTATGTCCGGGTCGAAGAAGATCCCAAGATGCTTGCGAAACGCGAAGCGGAAGAAGCGGCAAAGCGCGCTACCCGTGTTCGCGGTAGCCAATCGGCGAAGCGACCATCGAAAAAAGAAACAGTGGAACCGGCTGCAGCAGCCGAAGCGGTTCAGGAATAAGGGAGGCGGAGTGGGACAAAAAACGAATCCCGTTGGTTTACGGTTGGGCGTGAATCGGACATGGAACTCGAATTGGTTCGATGAACAGGATTTCGCCGGGAAATTAGACGAGGATGGCAAGATTCGCCGTTACCTGAAGAACCGTCTTGCGAGTGCAAGCATTTCACGTATCGATATCGAACGACAAGGCCGCCAATCGGTGAAAGTTATTGTGCATTCCGCTCGACCGGGTGTAGTCATCGGCCGTAAGGGACAGCAAGTCGATCAGATCAAAGAAGAACTTACCAAGCTGACTTCGAAGACGATTGCATTGGATATTATCGAAGTCCGTCGCCCCGAGATTGAAGCGCAATTAGTGGCGGACAGCATCGCCAATCAATTGACCGGTAAAGTGAGTTTCCGCCGGGCAATGAAAAAAGCCATTCAATCCGCCCGCCGACTTGGCGCGGAAGGGATAAAAATAACTTGTTCCGGTCGTCTCGGCGGCGCTGAAATGGCGCGTACCGAATCGTACAAGGAAGGTCGTATTCCACTACATACTTTGCGGGCAATTATCGACTTTGCGCGCAGCACTTCGGTTACCGCTTATGGTACCATCGGAGTCAAAGTGTGGATTTGCAAAGGCGAAGTCCTCGGCAAATGGTCGTCGGTTCAAATGCAGCAATAATCATCATACGCAGGCTGGACAATTTTGTCCGGCCCGATGAGTGAGAAAAAGAAATGTTAGCACCGAAAAGAATAAAATATCGCAAGCAACAGCGTGGCCGGATGAACGGTCTGGCGTACCGTGGCTCGGAAGTTTCCTTCGGCGAATTCGGCTTGAAGGCGATGGAACCGGGATGGATAACGGCACGGCAAATCGAAGCGGCTCGTATTGCGATTTCACGACACGTAAAACGCGGTGGAAAAATCTGGATACGATTGTTTCCCGATAAGCCGGTAACCGCAAAGCCCGCCGAAACCCGCATGGGTAAAGGCAAGGGAGCGCCGGAAGGCTGGGTGGCCGTGGTGCGGCCCGGCAAGATCCTCTTCGAGATGGAAGGCGTCACGGAGGAGATCGCGCGCGAGGCGATCAAGTTGGCGCAGCACAAACTTCCGGCGAAGACGAAATTCGTCAGCCGCGTGGTTATGGGGGTCGCGCCATAATGAAAGCCGAAAAAGTTAGAGAGCTGAACGACGCCGAGCTGGACACGCAGATTCACGATCTGGAAGGCCAGATATGGAAGCTGCGCTTCCAGTCGG
>CAZPUW010000331.1:0-3851 GCA_964589795.1 uncultured bacterium | reverse complement strand
GGCGGAAGCGAGTACCATTATCATTTTATCGCGGGAGCAGCAAGGCGACGACCGTCAGATTATGGTTGCGTTAGCGGCGAGGGCGCTGAATAAAGACGCGATGATTTATGCTCAAGTGCAGGAACAAAAAAATATCTACCATTTGCGCAGAGCAGGTGTCGATGAAGTTGTGTTTGTCGCACCGTACGCCGGATTCTTGCTTGCCACCCATGCATTAAATCCTGGTATTCCGCAAGTGTATGACGAGTTGATGAATCCGACCGATCATTTCTCTTTTATCCGGGTTCCGGTAGCTTCCAACTGGCATGAGCGGACGTACGGCGAGTTTGCCACCGATTACCGGAGAAACACCGGCGGTCAGGTAATTGGACTCATTGAAGAAACTTCTTTGTTGTCGGCGGGAGATATTCTATCACACGATTCCGCGTCCATCGATGAATTTATCCGCCGCAAATTTATCGAAGCGGGTTTGACCCAAGCTGAATTAGAGCGTGAACATGTCCGCTTGAATCCACCCGACGACACTAAGCTGCGACCACGCGATGTGGCGGTGGCATTGCCGGGGCGGGGAGCCAAAGGGGGTAAGGAATGACGGCAATCAATGTCGAATTTCTCTCCAAATTTCTCCTCTTCCAAGATGTCCCGATGGCGGACTTGGAAGTAGTAAGAGCGGTTGCGAAAATCCGGGAATATTCACCCGGCGATAAAATCGTTACCGAAGATGAGCACGGTACGGAAATGTTTTTGTTGTTATCCGGCGAAATAGAGATTACCCAGCGATTGATGCTTTCGATTGACCATAGCGAGGATGATGCACGCAACAAGTCGTTAGCTAAGATGCACGCCGACCAACATATCGCAGTGGGTGAAACATCGTTGTTCGGCGAAGGGAGGCGTACCGCGACGGTACGTGCCGTCAACAGCGTGACGATGGCGTGTCTCGACCGTTCGGATTTGCTTGCGTATTGCCAAAGCAATCCCGAGTTTGGATACCGGTTGTTCTATAACCTTGGTAATATTTTATCGAAACGGTTAGGGGAAGCGAACCGGAATATTATGAAAATATCAACGGCGTTTGTTCTCGCACTCGAACGTGGCCGGTAAGATTACGTATAAAAGTTTATGGCAATTGTTGTAAAAAATCTCACCAAAGTTTATCCCAAACGCAGTCATACTCCTCCGGTGAAAGCATTGGATGGCCTTTCCTTTACCGTACACCCGGGGGAAATGTATGGTCTGCTGGGCTTGAACGGCGCCGGTAAATCAACGGCAGTGCGCATCTTGTCCACGTTGTTGACCTCGACTTCCGGTGAAGCGAAAGTTCTGGAACTTGATCCGGTTACGGATGGCAGAAAACTCCGGTCGAAAATCGGATTGGTTGCGCAGACGGTTTCACTGAACGATGAAGCGACAGTGCGCGAGAATTTTATTTTGTTCGGGAAACGGTATCCGCACACCAGTTCATTTATGAACGATGAGATTAGTAAGCTTGGGAAGGCATTCGAGATAGAATCGTTTATGGACAGGTACGTTAAGGAATTGTCCGGTGGAATGAGACGGAAAGCAGATGTCGCAGTGTCACTGTTGCATCGTCCCGAACTGTTATTTCTTGATGAACCGACGTTAGGGCTCGATGTCCCGTTTCGCAGAAATTTATGGAAGCACCTTCAGGAAGTCGTCAAAGAACGCGGTATGACTATCCTCATAACGACACACTATTTGGAAGAAGCCGACAGAATCTGTGATCGGGTGGGGATTATACATCAAGGTAAAATCGTTTCCGAAGGAACACCGGCTGAACTGCGGTCGAAATTGGAAGAGGAAAAACACCAACCGGCAACGCTTGATGATGTATTTCTCTTTCATACCGGAGTATCGTTGGCGGAGGAACACGAAGAGTGAAGCAATTTATCCGGGATGTTTTAGCTATAGCTCAGGATCGCATCCGTCAGCAACTTCGGGTGAAGGTATGGGTTGCAATGGAAGTCATTGAGCCGATTATGTGGCTTGTGCTTTATAGCCAGCTTTACACTGACCAAGTGACGCGGCCATTCTTGGGAGAACGAACGTACCTTGATTTTTTCGTACCGGGTTTGGTTGTGATGAGTTGTTTCTTTTCCTCGTCGTGGTGCGGGTTGGGATTGTTGGATCGGATGCGTTCAGGGTTTATCAACCGGTTACTTGTTACGCCTGTTTCGCGGACTGCGATTATTCTCGGTTACTCAGTTGCGCTTATCGCATCGTTGTGGTGGCAGGTCATGTTGGTGATGGCAACGGCGTGCGTGATGGGGTGGCGACCGCCGTTGACGTTTGATTTCTTCGCAGTTATTTTTGTCGTGATAACATTGATTGGTTTGGCATTCAGTTCGCTCTCATTCGCATTAACATTTATCGGACAGAGCGAAGATGCGATTATTCCGGTACTGAATTTTGTGCAACTACCGATGTTGTTTCTTTCCGGTATCTTCCTTCCGCTTTCGGTTTCGCCGGTGTGGGTACAGTGGGCGGCTAAATTCAATCCGTTGGGGTGGGCGCATAAAATGCTGTCACACAGCGATACGCCATTTGCTTCACCATCGATTAGCTGGATGGTCGGGTTGGTTTTGTTTGCGGGAATATCGCTGATTGTGGCACGGCGAAGTGTGCGGCCAATGCAATAATTTCAAGCAATTGAAACCACAAAAAAAAACGCGGTATTAGTCGCGTTTTTTTTACTATCCAGAACAATTACTTTTTTTCGGAAACGTCGATCCAGCGCGATTCGGCTTTCGGTTGTATCGGTGTTTTTTTCTCGATATACCGTGTAATTGCATCGGCGAGGCGAATACCCATCCAATCGACTTTATCTTCGGGAATTTGTTTTAGCATCTCCATACCTGAATTACCCATGAGGAGATAATCGCTTGTTGTAACACTATATGTGCTGTCAACACTGAATACTTTACCGTCGGTCAGCTCGATTTTAATAATTTTATCGTCGCCTTTTTTCGAACCATCAAAGGTTATAACCGCTCCCGCCATTCCGAGGCCAAGCCGTTCGCTCGAAGCGCGTTTGATAAAAATATCCTTCAGGAATCTTCCGGTCACATTGAATTTGACTAATTCATTACCGAATGGTTCGACGTTGAAGATTTCGCGCCGGGTAATTTTGCCGACTGGCAAACTTTCACGGACGCCACCGGTGTTCTGGAATGAGACATCGGATTTGCCCCAATCGAGCATTGCATCAGCAACCAGTCGTACCATCGGGGCATTGGCTTCTCCAGCGGGAAGATCGGAGAGGGTTTCGCCGACGACCTCATCCATCCCTTTTTCCACAGTATCGACAATCGCTTGGATTGTCTTTTCCTCCGCCACATCGCGTCCCCATTGGTCTTCCTGTAACAGCAGCAACATTGTGTTATCGGCGGGCATCTTGTATTTCACCAAGTGGCCGGTCTTCTTATCGAGATACAAATCGACTACACCCAAGTCACCGCCGTGTCCGTAATTCTGTACCATGAAGGTGTGCGTTTTCGGTTCTATCCAGCCCTTCGGTTTTCCCATGTGGATATGTCCGGCAAACATTACGTCGATGCCAGGTACGCGGTGTGCCAATTCCTGTGCATCTCCAACCCACTCGTGTTTAAAACCGCCGTTGTTCTCGGTTGCGACAATGCGCTGGTAATTCGCTTCTTCATCGAATTGAATGCCGTGGTGGAAGGCAACCCAAATCACTTGCGCACCGGCGGCTTTCGCTTCCGCCATACTACGTTTCAGTGCGGGAATTTCATCCTCAAACTCAATCGGCGCGACATTCTTTGGGAACGACATGAACTTGGTAGAAGTGGTGGTCAGACCGACAATACCGA
>CAZPUW010000330.1:0-3853 GCA_964589795.1 uncultured bacterium | reverse complement strand
ATGTGCCGTACTTGAAAACGGTGTCAGAATGCACGCTGTTTCCGTACCAAACCGAATCATCTCGCATCGCATTGAGGAGAATAACGCATTTATCAAATTCGGTCTGGTTCGGCTGTCCATGCCCTAGTGGATCGTAAATGTTTCGCCAAGTGACCAATTTGTGGTAGTCGCTCCAGTTGTTGGATTTAGTATCAGTTGAGTCATAAAAATGCGTATTTCTATCATTATAGAATCGTAAATGCAACACTTCATGTCCATTTTCTGTCGTTATATAGGAATCATTACGAGACCAAAGGCCAGCTCCCTGTAAGTTTCCTTGCCAGTATGTAGAATTAGTGTGATAAGTAGAATCCCAACCTTGAAATCCGGGAAAAGCTACACTATCGTTATGATCAACTGGATTAAATGCAGTCAAGGTGGAAAGGTAATTATGGCCGCAACCAAAAAACCCGCCGGTAGCATTGTAATCTGGTATCCAATTATAACCCGAAAATGAGAATGCACTAACATCCATAGCAATGAAGATGATAATCGGAATTAACAATAGAGTGAAGAGTTTCTTACACATATTTCCTCCGTATATACGGATAGTTCTTGTTTGACCAACGAGCGTCGGTATTCGTTGCATTGTGGAACAATGAAAATAGTCACAATCAATATTAGGACATGATTTATTTTGTCCCCTTTTCCATTAATTCTTTACTTCAACAACATCAACTTCCTTGTTTCCTGAAAATCTCCAGCCGACAACCGGTAAAAATATTCCCCATTCGCGAGATTCTTTCCATCGAATCGAACTTGATGGATACCCACATTTTGTGGTGAGTTGATAAGAGTAGATATTTTTTTACCCAATAAATCGAAGAGCTCTAATTTTGCGATTCCGGGTTTAGCAAGTGAATAGGTAATGGTAGTGGATGAGTTGAATGGGTTGGGGTAGTTTTGGATCAGTGTATATTCAAGAGGAACTGGAATTCGTTCGGAAATAATAGAAGTCGAATCAGCAATCAAACTCAATCGGGTAACAAAACAGTCGTAAGACCCACCGTTGTAAGAAGTTTCGTTAGCCCCTGAAGTAGTCGGGAAGTCCGCACTTGATGTGCCTCCAACCAGGATGAATCCACCGCTACCGTCACGAGTAATTCCGTTAATCCCATCTGCACCACTACCTCCCAGATAGGTACTATAAAGTAATTGCGAAAGGGTGTTGTTCAGATGGGCAACATACCCATCTCGTATTCCGCCATTGTATGTAGTACAAAAAGCGCCAGAAGTGGTAGGAAAATTTGAACTTGATGTATTACCAACCACAATAACACCACCATTACTATCCGTCAATATCTGCCATCCATCATCATCCTCCGATCCACCGAGAAAAGTGCTATAAATCACCTGCGAACCAGTACTATTTAATCGAGTAATAAACCCGTCCCCATTGAAACCACCACCGTTATATGAAGTATCAAATGCATTAGCGGTAGTCGGAAAATCTATACTATTTGTCCACCCTGTCACGATTACACTTCCGCTATCCGCTGTAATAATTTGTTCGGCATTATCACTTCCAGTGCCACCTAAGTAAGTGCTGTAAAGGAGTTGAGTGCCACTACCATTGAGATGGGTGACAAAACAATCACCATAATCACCACCATTATATGAAGTACTTAAAGCATTAATCGTAGTTGGAAAATTTGTACTGTTTGTCCAACCGGTAACGAATGCACCACCCATACTATCAGCAGCGATTCCGATACCCCATTCTTCCATTGAACCGCCAAGATAAGTACTGTAAATCATTGCCGTTCCCGAACTGTTTAAGCGGGTAACGAAACAGTCGTTCGATCCATTATTAGTCCGGTCGTAAGCATTATTTGAAGTTGGGAAATCAGTGCTATTAGTTAAGCCGGTAATGAGAACACCACCACTACTTGCAGTAACAATCGCTCTGGTTTGATCGTCATTGGTACCACCCAACAAATCACTGTAGATTATTTGCGAACCAGCACTATTGAGATGTGTAACAAAACAATCAACTCCTCCTAACAAACCAAAAACATGTGTATGGGGAAAACTGAGTAAACTTAATGTTTCACCAATTACAAAAACCCCGCCGCTGCCGTCATCGACAATTCCTTCCGCATTGTCGTTATCCGCACCACCAAGAAATGTACTGAACAGTAATTCGGAACCATCGGAACTAAGATGAGTGACAAAACATTCTTCATTGCCATTAGGAGTGGGATCGAAAGCTCCGGTTGTTGTAGGGAAATTACCGCTGGTAGTGGTACCCGTTACAATGGCTCCACTATTATCGTCACTACAGATACCATATCCACCTTCATCCCCCGATCCCCCCAAAAACGTACTATAAATGAGCGGATCAATTCTCAGCGTGTGTTCTTTCTGATATCCATTCGGCAGGGAAATACCAAATTCATTTTTGTTGGTGATTTCGAATTTTGCATCGACTTCATTTCTCGCACCACCGGAAGAGATTTGATATACTTGCGGTAATGCTGTTCGTAATTCGCCCAACGAAGTCGGTAGTTTGAGTTCATTACTGGATCGAGCCATCTCTCCTATTAATCCTTCGCAACTCATTCGGATTTGGGAGGGATCGGCACCGGGTTGTACGACAAAATCGAACTCGAGTTTTCCATTTTCTTCATACCATTCGATATCGATGCCATCCCACACATCGCGATACACGATGTTCGTGTAGTTCCGGCAGTTCGGTGCCCATTTGGTAGAGTCATTCCCCAAGAAATAGTTGTTGTGCCATGGCAATTCCCCCGTTGCCTGTTGCCCGTTACCCGTTGCCTTCACGAAGTGAAACTTCAGCGCGTGACTCTTCATCGGGTATCGTGCTGGATGTCGTCGCAACATTTCAGGTAAATCTCTATCCATTGGATCAACGATAGGCGCTTTTGTCCTATCCTCTTTCATCGTGAGCAGAGTAATACCATCCCGTTCGAGGAACCACGTCATTCCATTTCGAGCATTGCATTTGTATAGGACACGACTATCCCATTGACCTTTGTTCTCCGTAAAGAAGAAGGGATGAGGTACATTCGTAGTCTTGGCAGAAACGGCAAACGATATAGTTGCGGCAAGGAATAGTATGCTGGTGAGGGTAAAAAGAAGTAATAATCGATGCTTGTTAATCATGGCTTCCGCTTTCTCTATGAATGTGTGAAGCAGAGTAGAAGTTGTTGTATACATATTACACCTCTTCGAAGAAATTGGCAATACTAACTTTTGATTTTTACAAAATAGTCTGCAAACCCGCATAAAATAAGTACCATTTAGCTAAGCAAAGTTAATTATAATTGTCGACTTGCTTCTTGATAACTATAAAGTTATTTCTACATTCATAATTTCGTTTGATTCTGACTCTCGGAAGAAAACTGTAAATTATTTTTACAGTGTATTTTTCTTTGTTCTTGTTTATAATACTCATGTCAATATTGTGAAGTTGTAAATTTTATCATCACAATTTAGGATTCTATTGTAAAATTATTCTACTTTCTCGAAGCGTCATGAATTGACTGTTCAAGCGAACAAAATTGGATTTCACTCGACGAAAGACTCTCTGTTGTCATCATTATCCATGATCGAGATCTATATTTTGGTAAAAAGTGAGAAGTCGAGCAGAAAGTTCTATTGTCACTAAAAACGAAAAAGACAAGGCACAAGGTCTTGTCTTCTTTTATGAGCGTAGCGGGGGAACGTTTGAGGACGCACTCATAACAAGTTATGAATTGCCATTTAATGAGGCACGAAATGGAGCTATCGGAGAGCAAGCCAGCGAAACAAAAGCGGAGCTTTTAGCAGCTTGAAAAATTGAAGCAAT
>CAZPUW010000329.1:0-3882 GCA_964589795.1 uncultured bacterium | reverse complement strand
TCCTTCTACAAGAATATTCAGTACCCGGGTATCGAGTCGGTTGATTAAGAAGAGCGTAACATCTGGTGAGATTCCATTTGCCGTGGCAAGTTCGGTCATCATCGAAATACCCCAGCCGTGCTGGACGTCACCGGCGAGAATCCCGATGGACACTCCGTAATGTGCCGCTTCGCTTGCAGTTAATGGGTGCTGTTCGCGATGCAACATCGTCTTGCGGAAATGTTCGTGGACGGTATCTTCACCGCGACGGGTGCCATCGCGGTCGATAATATCGTCATGAACTAGTGTCCACGTATGAAATACTTCCACTGCCGCTGCTGCGGGAAGCGCTTTCTTTTCATCGCCGCCTACCGCACCACACGAAAATAAAAGTATCGCGGGACGTAACCGTTTGCCGCCGTATCGGATATACGCCGCTACTGCCTCACGGATGTCTTGCGGTGCAAATCGACTGAGGAATCGTTCGCCAAGTAGATATTCTTGAACCCATACGACACGCTCTTCCAAATGATCGAAGAAAATACGCTCGCGTTGTTGTGCCGGTGTTTCTGTCACTAAACTCTCTATTCGTAGTTGGGTGAAACTCAATTTCGCCCGGTAGACGCGGCAATCCTGCCACGTAATGATAGTTGTTACTTTTTAAATGTTTATGGCTTCGCCGTACGCCACGCCCGCCGCTTCCTTGATTGCTTCCGAAAGCGTCGGATGGCTGTGGATAGTATGATGAATCAATTGGCCGGTCGATTCCGATGACTTCGCAATTGACATTTCCGCAAGCAATTCTCCGGCATCGCTACCAAGAATATGCGCACCCAACAATTCACCGTACTTTTCGTCGAAAATTAATTTTACCATACCGTCAGTCTCACCCGCTGCACGTGCCTTGCCGTTTGTACTGAATGGGAACCGTCCGATTTTTACCGTTAACCCACGCTCTTTCGCTTGTTCTTCCGTGATACCGATACTGGCAAATTGCGGTTGGCAATATGTAACTGCTGGCATCGAATCGTAGTCGATGGCGTGTGGATTCTTCCCATTGATATGCTCGATTGCATGAATCCCTTCTGCACTGGCAGTATGTGCCAGCCACGGAGCGCCGATGCAATCGCCGATGGCGTAAATATTTGCAACTGCCGTTTGATAATCTTTGTTCACTTTGATAGCGCCTTTTTCAACACCAATACCAATTGTCTCCAGTCCAAGGTTTTCTACGTTGCCCGTCACTCCAATCGCCAGCAATGCTAAATCCGCTTCGACCGATTCTTCTTTATCGCCCGTCTTCCAAGTAACTTTGACACCGCTCTTTGTGGGTGTAACCGATTGTACTGCTGCATTCACTTTAACGTCGATACCTTGTTTGATAAAGTTGCGCGTGAGCAAATCACCAAGCTCAGCATCCCCTGCGGGGACAAGGCGTGGCAACATTTCTAATTGGGTGACTTTCGTACCGAAAGCGTTGTAGTAATAAGCAAATTCACTGCCGATTGCACCACCGCCAATGACAACCAACGATTTTGGTTGTACCGGTAATGCCATCGCTTCATGGCTCCCGATAATTTTCTGGTGATCGAGTTTGATAGTCGGTAATTCCCGGGTTCGTGCACCGGTCGCTAACAGGATATACTTCGCATTGTATTTGTTTTTCGTGCCATCCGCTGCCGTGACCGTCACTTCATTCTTACCGGTAACCGTACCTCTTCCCGATAAGTGTTCTATTTTATTTTTCTTGAATAAAAATTGCACACCCCGCATCGACATATCGGCAACTTTTCGTGACCGGGCAATGATAGCACTCCAATCAAAGCCGACCTTTTCCGCAGACAAACCGTAATCTTGTATGTGTGACATTGTTCGGTAAAGTTCCGCTGACTTCAGCAATGCTTTGGTGGGAATGCAACCCCAATTCAGACAAATCCCTCCGAGGTGTTTATCCTCGACCACGGCTGTTTTCATCCCCAACTGACAGCCGCGAATCGCAGCTTCATATCCGCCGGGACCTGACCCGATTACGATTAAGTCGTACGTTGTTTCTGCCATAAGTATGACTCCATTCGATATTTGAATAAAATTTATCTCAGTTAAAATATACGAGAAAGCCGCTGAGGACAAAGTATGGCTAAAAATTACCAAATTTTGGTAATATAGCCGCTGTAATTTGTTTTTGTAGGTCGAAAGGGTACTTTATAGCACTACAACCCGGATGCCATATATGGATTTCACTAAAAAGATGCCACGGAATGCCACCAACCGAAAATGGTGGCAATGGATTGTCTTTCCTATTGCGGCTATCGTCCTACTGATAGCAATCAAAATGTTGTGGGCGGGTTTAACCGATAATTTGGCTTCGCGAATCGCCAAAGCGGAAAAACTCTACGAGAATAATGAAATCGGCGATGCTTTGGCGGGTTTCAAAAAGGCCTCCGAATTAAATTTAAAAGATCAACGTGTATTGTGTGGATTAGCTAAATGTTATGTGAAAATGAAGAACTTCGACGAAGCAGTACCATTGTTGCAAGAATCGATACGGGTCGAAAAAAATTATCTCGGACAATATCTTATCTTATCCGATATATACCAGCAACTACAGGATTATAGCACAGCTCAAACATACATAACCCAAGCTATAGCGATTTTTCCCGACCAGCCGCAACTTTATATCAGATCCGGCTTTCTCTTTCATCTTATGAAAGATTATGAGTCGGCACTCGGTATGTATGACAAGGCGTTGTCACTTTCCCCGAATAATTTAGACGCGACGAACGGCATCCGGCTTGAAAAAGAAATGATCGAGAATCGGGATGCAATTGACCGCACCCACGAGAATGATCCGGGTGGCTTCGATTACGAACCAGAACAAATCGACGTGATACCCGACTATACACCAACGCCTCGCTCTGAGCCCAAAACAGATGAAAATAAATAACGTACCATTTAAAAGTGACGTTTGAGGAAATTGTGGCAAACTCTTACGGGAAGCAACTCCCGAAAAAAGCACAGAAGATAAACTGGTGGTGGATAGGGAGTATTCCAGTAGGAATATTTGTAATCGTCGTCGTCCTGAAAGTGATATTCGCCGTTACAGACACCGCGGAATTTTGGGCGCGACAAGGGCAACAGGCGTTTAAAAGCTTCGAATACCAAAAAGCAATCGACGCTTATCAAGCCGCGCTGAAAAAAGACCCCGACAATCCCGCTTATGTTTGTTCAATTGGTCGATGTTACATCCGTCTGGGAGATATGGATCGTGCGTTTGAGCAATTTAACCAAGCTCTCAGCATAAAAGAGAATTATCCTGATGCCATCATTGGCGAAGCCGAAGCTTATTATGCACAGGGAAAGTCGGATAAAGCGGAACAGTTGTATCAACAAGCCGCTGAGTTAACGACCGGGAATGCTGAAATCTACCTCAAGCTGGGTCAAATAGCGAATGGACGTGCCGATTTTGAAACGGCATTGGAGATGTTCAAGAGGGCTCTCGAAATCGAACCGTCGAACGCTGAAGCGAAGCGGGGAGTCGAGATGGCTGAACAAAATCAGTCAAGACAAGAATCGTCCCGCGAAGTTACGACAAGAGGAATGCAGGAGCCCGAGCATATTTCCACCGGAATGAGTGATTCACCACCTCCTTCGTCGTCAAGTGACGAGCCCCCTTCTTTGGGCGATGGTGAGTGATCACGAATCCGAATGAAATAAAAGGAATGGGCGGACTACGTAAATCCGCCCATTTATTATTCGATTAAAATCTTTTAAATGTTCGATAAAATTCTTCTCGTGGGAACGGCAATCTTAACTTTTTCTTCTTCGAATTTGTGGTAAATCGCCAAATTGACCTCCTGATGAATCTGTAGATAATAATTATAATCAGGACTCTCTACTACATAA